>NZ_JAERJS010000010.1:0-99564 GCF_018257525.1 Tatumella sp. JGM130
TGGATACCGGGATAATGAATACTTCTTCCTGAAGATAAAAGCAGCGTTCCCCGGTAAAACGCGATGAACCTTTTTTTTGGTTATCACTCTGCGCTCAGGCGATGCTCCGGGGCAGATAGCGTATTAATAACGGCTCACAGTTTCTGCCAGTTCAGACTATTTTGGTCAGACCAGTTTGTCGGGAAAAGTAATATCATTCACAAAACTCATATGAAGTCTGTGATCTGTGCTGAATATACTTAACAAACGTTTTACCCGGTCGTTAGGATACCGCTGACAACACTGCGTTAACATCAGCAGAACACTTATCTACAGACTGACCGGCAGCCTGATCTATTCAGGAGGAGCTAATGAATAAATCGCCAGAAAAACTCACTGATATGCTGGTGAATCGCCTGCAGCTATTGATTAAACAGCAGTCGCTGCAGGCAGGGATGCGGCTACCTTCTGAACGTCAGCTGGCCAGTGATTTGCAGGTTTCCCGCGCATCTGTACGGGAAGCGCTGCAAAAACTGAATAGTGCCGGGATTGTCTGTACTCAGCGCGGCGGTGGCACCTTTATCCGCAAGCAAATCACCCCCTGGTCTGAACGGGTGATTGTCGAGCCTCTGAAAGCATTACTGAGAGATGACCCGGAATACCGTCTGGATATTCTCGAGGCCAGACATGCGCTGGAAGGCGGAACGGCATGGCATGCCGCGCTGCGGGCGACAGCAGAAGATAAGCAGCGCCTGCAATACTGTTTTGATGCCATGAGTGAGTTACAGGCCGGCAGTGATGCCAGTCTGGTCGCTCAGGCGGATGCACGGTTTCATCTGATGATTGCAGAAGCGTCTCATAACGCGGTGTTGTTACAGACTATGCGCGGACTGTTCGATTTATTACACAGTTCGGTGTTACAGAGCCGCCAGCAAATGTTTGCCAGGCAGGATATTGTTGAGCAGTTGTGCGGACAACACTATCAGCTGCTGCAGGCTATCCTGTCAGGCGATGCTGCAGCGGCAAAGAATGCCGCTAACTGTCACCTTAGTTTCGTGCATAAAACCACCCAGCAACTCGATGAAGACTATGCCAGACAACTCAGAATCATTCGTTTGCCTGACGATCTTCCGCAAAGCCCAGAGAATTGATCATGATTATTTCTGCTTCATCTGATTACCGCGCCGCTGCTGAGCGACGTCTGCCGCCCTTTCTGTTTCATTATATTGATGGTGGTGCTTACAGCGAATACACAATGAAACGCAATACGGATGATCTTTCGCAAATCGCCTTACGCCAGCGAGTCTTAAGGAATATGTCATCCCTGAGTCTGGAAACCCGGCTGTTTAACGAAACATTATCAATGCCGGTGGCTCTGGGGCCGGTGGGTCTGACGGGAATGTATGCCCGCCGCGGAGAAGTACAGGCAGCCAAAGCCGCTTCGGACGCCGGAATACCTTTTACCTTGTCGACAGTCTCTGTTTGTCCGATCGAAGAAGTGGCGCCGGCGATGTCCCGGCCAATGTGGTTCCAGTTATATGTCCTGCGCGATCGCGGATTTATGCGTAATGCACTGGAAAGGGCAAAAGCAGCCGGCTGTACCACCCTGGTCTTTACGGTAGATATGCCCACCCCCGGCGCACGTTACCGTGATGCTCATTCAGGAATGAGCGGGCCGTTTGCAGCATCACGGCGTTACTTACAGTCGGTTCAGCACCCTCGCTGGGCATGGGATGTGGGTGTACTTGGCAGGCCCCATGATCTCGGTAATGTATCGGCTTACCTGGGGAAACCGACCGCACTGGAAGACTATATTGGCTGGCTGGCGAAAAACTTTGATCCGTCGATTTCCTGGAAAGACCTGGAGTGGATCCGTGATTTCTGGGACGGTCCGATGGTGATTAAAGGCATTCTGGATCCTGAAGATGCAAAAGATGCCGTCCGCTTTGGTGCTGATGGTATTGTGGTATCGAATCATGGTGGCCGGCAACTGGATGGTGTCTTATCGACGGCACGGGCAATGCCGGCAATTGCTGATGCAGTAAAAGGTGATCTTACCCTGCTGGCAGACAGTGGTATCCGCAACGGTCTGGATGTGGTGCGGATGCTGGCACTGGGTGCAGATACCGTATTACTGGGCCGGGCATTTATTTATGCACTGGCTGCCCATGGGCAGCAGGGTGTGGAAAATCTGCTGACGCTGATCGCGAATGAAATGCGTGTGGCGATGACACTGACCGGGGCTAAATCGGTGAGTGATATCAGCCGGGAATTACTGGCGGCTAATCACCTGCTGGTGGGATAAATCGTAAATGCAGGCCGCAGTTTGTTACTGCGGCTATACTTAAGTTTTACGAACCTGAACCGGAGGAACTGATGACTATTCATAAACAAGGCTCGGCCCATTGGGAAGGTGATATTAAGGGCAAAGGAACGGTAAGTACCCTCAGCGGTGCTCTGAGCCAGCAGCCTTACGGGTTTAATACCCGCTTTGAAGATAAGCCCGGTACTAACCCCGAAGAACTGATTGGTGCAGCCCATGCCGCCTGCTTTTCTATGGCTCTTTCCCTGATGCTCGGACAGGCAGGTTATACGCCGAAAAGTATTGATACCGTTGCCGACGTGTCACTGGATAAAAAAGGCGAAGGCTTTGCGATTACCCGTATCGCGCTGGCCAGTGAGGTCGAATTACCGGGCATTGATGAGAAAAAATTTGAAGAAATCATCCTGAAAGCGAAAGCCGGATGTCCGGTGTCGCAGTTACTGGATACGGAAATCACCCTCGACTACACGCTAATGAACTGACAGTGATATGTGCCCGCGCTCAGCGGGCCATTATTCTTCATTTTCCGTATCTTCCTTCACCTGGCGGATAAGCCGTTCCCGGCCGGCCAGCGGGCTCAGTGCTGTACCCTTTACCGGACGCCGCACCCGGGTTACGCGGGCAGGATCGGCAGCAATAAATTCAAAGGTCGGGGCATAGTAAAATGGCAGCCAGCCACCGAATCCGCTTTCCCATTCCCAGCGGACAGGGCAGGGCCAGAGAATCTCCTGATACAGCAGATAATATACCCAGCGCCCGGAGGGTTTACGCGGCCGGGATTTTTTTGTTTTCATCTGTTACCCCGGGTCAGCAAAAAGAGTCACCGCACAAATCGCGGGTGACAGACCGCAGCCGGTTTATTGTGGCTGACGATCACGGTGAACTTCTCCGCAGATCAGTACCGCATGGGGGCGTACTTTATGTATGCGGTCGGCCATCTGCTCACAGCTGACCTGGTCCGGAAATATATGTTCAGATACGGGTAATGCATCACAGGCATCGTTACCACAGGCACTGACTAATAATACAAATCCGATTAACATGACTGGCTCCTTAGCGCAGTGTCCTTGTATCGTGATGACCGGAATCTCAGTATAGCATTGTGATTGGTAACATTTTGCTAATCGACTGTTGCTGCCGTTGTCACTGTTGTTTTGTATAAAAAAACTGAAAAAGACGGCGGTTATTCTGCCAGAGATTAAATAACTGCGTTACACTTCCGCCCTGTATATCGTTAATATTATTTCTACAGGTAACATTATGAAAGAAACCAGTTCTCAGCCGATACAGCACCTTAATGAAGCGATCTCCCAGCCCGCACAGCATCCTAAACAGGCGGCATTGCAGTTAGTTATTGAACTGGTTCGCGCCGGAAAACTGAGTCCGTTACAAGGGGATGCTGCCAATATGATTTCGATTTATGAACAGTTCAAAACCCATTTTGAACAGGAACGTGATCGCTGAAACGCCCTGATTTCTCGCGGGCAGGTTGCGGCCTGTCCCCGGTGCCTGCATGCGGTTACAGGGCCGACAGATAGAAAGCCGGTACCAGTGCTATCAGATTATTTAGTGTATGTAAAAATACCGGCAGCGCCAGCCCGCGGCTTTTCAGTCTTGCCCAGCACAGCAACAGTGAAAATAACGTTAATGCGGCCACCGACTGCCAGTGAACATACTGGGTATGCATGGCAGCAAACAGTAAAGACGTCAGTAACATGGCGGCAAAACGGCTTTTCGGAGCCCACAGCAGAAACGTTTGTAATAAAAAACCGCGAAATAATACCTCTTCAAAAACCGGCGCCAGACAGACTGCGGTGATTAACAGGATAAGCTGTGAACTGCGGGGCTGATTTGCCTGCTCGGATAGCCAGATTTCGGGCAGCAGATATTGTGTTTCTGCCACAATCAGTAGCAACAGCAGCAGACTGAATAGCAGTGTTTGCCACGGCTGCAGTGTGCTGAAAGGAATATCGTTCCGGCGCTGACAATAAAAACGGTATAACGGATAAATCACCGCAAATTCAAACACGCAGAGTACCGGAACCAGCAAACCGCTGGCCCGCAGGGCGGCAAAATTAGGAAACAGCGTAATCATCAGTGTTATCAGGTAGTAGATAACAAAACTACCCAGATAAAACGCAGTCAGTGTAATTTTATCTGATTGAGTGTTCATTGTTCGCCCGGTAGTAGGAATCTTCTGAATAGTATCAATGGCACAAATCACTGTCGAGTCAGGCGATGCAATCACCGCCGGGTTTTGTTAATGCATCGGTACAGGCTGAGGTTATAATCACATCTGAGTCTGCCCGGGTCTGCGGGCCAGGTTGTAAAGGTAATATCCGTCCTTTCGGCGGGGGATTTTGTACCATAGATGTTATTAGATGAAGGGCTGTGCCCTGCAATATCAGGACCCGGTAGCGATGTAAAGGCCCGCAACTGTATTACCGGTCCTGTACCTGAGGAATAAAGATGAAAACATATGGCAGAGTATTACTTATCACTGGCTTTCTGTTACTGGCGGGCTGCCAGTCGTCCGCTAAGCCATCACAGACAGCCTATGTCCCTGATGATGATATGTGTGGTGCTTCTGATTATCAGCAGTACCTCGGTAAACCACTGTCGTCGGTGAATAATCTGCGTTTTGATAATCCGGTTCGGGCAATTGGCTATCATTCTGTGGTCGCCATGGATTTTAACCTGCGCCGCCTGAATTTCTTTGCTGACAGCCAGGGAATGATCAGCAGGGTATACTGCGGATAAAAGTGCTGCTGTCATCAGAAAGTCATTATTCACCTCTATACTCTGATGCTGTTCGTTATCAGATGTATTTCCCGCTCCGGCGGGCTTTTTCTGGCGCATCACTTCTGTCACTCTGTTATCCGCAGGGTGAACTTACGTTATTTTCAGCCCGTTTCTGCGTGACGTCCGCCGTTTACCATCACTTTTTTGTCTGCCCGCTGTAAGATAATTGTCAGGTTGTATGTCATAAAATCAATGGCCCGTTGAAACGGATAATTCTTATCATCTGCGCGGATATACTGACGGCGATTTCAGAGAACAATTATCAGCGGGGTCATTATGTTACGTTTGATTAAAATTTCTGCAGTGCTGGGCGTTGTTGTGATGCTTAACGGTTGTATTTTCCCGCCGCCGGGTGGCGGGGGCTGGGGAGGCGGAGGGCCTGGCGGCGGCGGCGGGCCTCACTATGGCGATAACGGACGCTGAATAACTGCCGGCAGATAATTGCCGGAGGGCACCCTGGATACCAGGGCCCTCCGGAGATAATATCGCATCTGATCTTTTCTCACCGTTCTGCGTGGCATGATCTGCTGGTATGTCTGCCGCTGACCTGTCGCAAGCAATGATTTCCCGCGAACCCCGTCTTTTTTTGTTTTTTTCTCCTCGTTTGCCAGCCATTTAGTAAAAAAATCTGCATTTTTATTTATTTAATGTTACCGTCAGCAGCAGATAATGCTGAGGTTAATTATGAACAACCTAATCGCTGAGCTGTTAATCAAACTGGCAGAGAAAGACGAAGAGTATAAGCTTCAGACCGAGCGAATGGCAGCTATGGAAGTGATTTTATCGCTCATGCTGGAAAGTTTACCTGCGGAGACTGTTTCTTTATTTGAGGAAAAGTTTCAGCAGCAGCTATTGAGTAATAATGATCCATTTTCAATAAAGGCTGAGTCTTTTTCATATAGCCGTTGCCTGGACGCTATATCGGCAATAAAATATCCGTTGTCTGACGGATAATAGCTGTTAAATTACGAATAATATGACTTCCCGCAACACGGGGGGGCTATGGCTATCCGGCCGATACTGTTATTACAGGAGTAAGTAATGAATAAACTGATCAGCAGGTTAATACTGTGTGGGTGCTGCGTCACGGCGTCAGTAACAGCAACTGCAGCCGAAAAAACAGCACAACAACAAAAAATGACTGACTGTAATCATCAGGCCAGTTCTCAGAGCCTGAAAGGGGATGCCCGTAAGGGTTTTATGAGTACCTGCCTGAAAAAAGAGAATAACAAAGCTGGTCTGACCACACAGCAGCAAAAAATGAAAACCTGTAACGCTGATGCCAAACAAAAAGCATTGAAAGGTGATGCGCGTAAGTCATTTATGAGTAGCTGCCTGAAAAAAAGCTGAGTATACCCTTGTTGCTATGATGTCTCTGACAGACAGTCTCAGTCAGAGACTGTCTGTCAGATTTTTATTTGTAACATTTATTCTGTGATATATATTCGCACTTGCGGCTAAGAAAATCTTCCGTATTACCCTAAAATTCCGCCGCAGTTTAATTTACCGCTATTTAATTACGGTAATGCTTTGCTTATTCTCAGCATAATTAAGGAAGAGAACGATGGCAGCGCTTATTATTATTTGCGTTTTTTTTATCAGTGTATTTTATGCCCATTCCCGCGGAAAAATAAGACAGAAGTTTTCCAGGCAATTATTTGATCATTCAACCTTTATGGCCCCGGTAAACATGTTTATGACCGGGTTCTCGGCATTGCCATCAAAGCAGGCATGGTTTCCCGCAGATACGTTTGCTGAGCTGCAGCCTTTACGTGATAACTGGCAGGTTATCAGAGATGAAGCGGTGAACCTGCAAAGCCATATTAAAGCCGCGACGGCAAACAACGATGCCGGTTTTAATACCTTCTTTAAGCGCGGCTGGAAGCGTTTTTATCTCAAATGGTACGGTGATGCACACCCGTCCGCTGAGCAGCTTTGCCCGGTGACCACCCGGCTGGTCAGTTCTATTCCCTGTATCAAAGCTGCAATGTTTGCAGAGTTGCCCGCCGGCAGCTATTTAGGCAAACACCGCGACCCTTATGCCGGATCAGTGCGTTACCATCTGGGGTTATCAACACCGAATGATGAACAGTGCTTTATTGAGGTCGATGGTGTGCGCCGTAGCTGGCATGATGGTGAGGCGATGATTTTTGACGAAACTTTTGTTCACTGGGCACAGAATGATACCGGACAGACCCGCATTATTTTGTTCTGTGATATAGAAAGACCGATGAAATGGCGCTGGGCGCAGGCAGTAAACCACTGGGCAGGACAAACATTAATGTCAGCGGCGGCATCGCCTAATGATGATAGTGACCGTACCGGCACCATTAATCGGTTATTTAAATACGTAAATGCCGCCCGTGATGCGGGACAAAGACTCAAAAAGCGGAACCGTAAACTTTATTACCTGCTGAAAAATGGTGTGATTACACTGATTTTTCTGGGACTGATTATCTCGGTCTTTAAACACTGGTGATCCGTGTTGCCGGATACTTTGCGGTATCCGGCAATACACAACCGCTATTTTTTACTTAATGCTTCTGACTTTTCGATACATTTCTGCATTGCCAGCATAATAGCCGAACGGAAGCCCTGACTTTCCAGAGTCTGAACCGCTTCGATAGTGGTGCCGCCGGGCGAACATACACTGTCTTTTAACTGTGCCGGATGCTGCCCGGTTTCCAGTACCATCTGTGCTGCCCCTTTGACGGCCTGTGCCGCGAAAGAATAAGCCTGCTGCCTCGGCATCCCGCCCAGAACGGCGGCATCCGCCATGGCTTCAATCATCATAAACACATAGGCCGGTGATGATCCGCTGACGCCGACGACCGGATGAATCAGGTATTCGCTGACCTGTTCTGCTTGACCGAAGCTGCGGAATATTTCGAGGATCGTTGCGGTTTCTTCCGGACTGACCAGGGCATTCGGGGTGACCGAACTCATTCCTTCACCGACTAATGCCGGTGTGTTCGGCATAATACGGATAATTTTACGATCATGACCAAGGATATCGGCTAAGGAATCCAGAGTGACACCGGCTGCAATCGAAACCACCAGGGTCTGTTTACTGATCTGCCCGGCAATGTCGCCCAGTACTTTACGGATAACATTGGGTTTCACTGCCACGACCAGAATATCCGTTTCGCGGGCAATCACTTCGGCACTTTCGGCAGCATGCAGACCATACTCCGCGGACATCTGCTGGTTAGTTGCCACTTTACGGTCAAACACCCAGATATTTTCCGGCGTAATCACCTGGCTTTTAACAATACCGTTAATGATTGCTTTGGTCATATTACCGCAACCGATGAAACCAATTTTTTTATTCAGCATTACCTGTCCTTTGTTGTCGTCGGAAAGCCGCAGTGTGCCTGCGTGATATCAGGTTATCTTTTCCCGGGGGCTGACAGCAACCGGTAAACGGATAAACAGTTGTCCCCGGTGGCCATAATAGTCCACAATTCCGGCTCCGTCCCTTTAGGAGGTATTATGGCTATCTGGGTTGACGCTGATGCCTGCCCGACAGTAATCAAAGAAATACTGTATCGCGCAGCAGAAAGAACACAAACACATATTACTTTTGTCGCTAACCAGTCACTGCGGCTGCCGGCATCACCCTGGCTGCACAGTCTGCGGGTCGCCGCGGGGTTTGATGTGGCCGATAATGAAATTGTCCGCAGGCTGATCCCCGGTGATTTGGTGATCACCGCTGATATTCCTCTGGCGGCGGAAGTGCTGGAAAAAGGGGCTGACGCGCTGAACCCGCGGGGAGAGCGCTACTCTCCGGCGACGATCCGCGAACGCCTGACAATGCGTGATTTTATGGAAACGCTGCGGGCCAGTGGCATTCCTTCCGGCGGTCCGCCGGCACTGAATCAGAAAGACCGGCAGTTATTTGCGAATGAACTGGACAAATGGTTCAGACAGCCCTGAGGCTGCCTGAAACCGGGACGACAGGGGGGAGTTACAGGAAACTATCGTCGTCATCATTAAAGCTGTTATCACCAAAGAAGCTGTCAAAGCCACCGCCGTTATTATTATCATCCCAGCTGGCATTGTCTGCAGGATGCTCGTTGCTGCCGTAATTAAAGGTATCCAGATTCTGATCGTAATCCGGCGTTTCCGGCGGTGCTTCATTAATAATGTTTACAATCTCTTCCGGCTGAGAATGGTGGAACATGCTGGTCAGCATATCTGCCAGTACCACCCCGCCGGCAACACCTGCAGCAGTTTGTAATGCCCCCCCCAGGAAGCCGGTAGTACGGCCCGCTGCCGGAGGTGCAGTGTAGGCTGGTTGTTGCTGAGGCTGCTGTGGTGCCTGTTGCGGATTACCCCATGCTGACTGGGCTGGAGCCTGCTGGCGTTGCTGTGAGTTGCCACCGCCAAATAAACCGGCCAGAAAACCACCACTGCTCTGAGGCTGCTGCTGTTGTTGCAGCTGTTGTAAACGGGTTTCCAGCCCGGCGACCTGATCATTCAGCTTTTTCAGTGCTGCTTCCTGAATAAGTAACGCCTGTGACATATAGTAGGCTGCTGCAGGCTGGTTTTGCAGATGGTTTTTGATTAACTGTTCTGCCCCGGGGTCTCGTGGTCCGCTTTGGGTTTCTGCCTGTTGTAAACGGCTAAACAGACTATCAATCAGTTTTTGTTCTTCGCTCTGCATGGTGAAACCTCTTTTTATCATCTTTATTACACCCCGGCTGTATATCAGTGAGGGTGGTTGTGACTGTCTGTGACTCCGGGTGCCGGTGTTGGTCACTGCTGTTACCTGCACCCTGCAATTATTGTTTGGTGACTGCACCCTGTTAAACAGTTATGCCGGAGTTATATATGGGGGTGCCGGCCGGTAAAGTAAATGCAAACGCAGTAAAAAAATATTGCGGTATCCCGCCCGGCCACAAATATCGATGTTTTCCGCCGCTGGCGGTTGTCGGCGGGTGGCTGTCAGGGGCAATTCCGGTTATCATGCACAGGTTTACATCCAGTCACTTTAACTATCCCGGCGGAGGATCGGTCTTTATGTCATTACCCATCTATCTGATAGGTGCGCGGGGTTGCGGAAAAACAACCATCGGCCATCTGTTATCACAGACACTGGGCTATGCATTTAATGATACGGATCATCATTTGCAATCGTCGCTGCAATGCACCATTGCCCAAATTGTTGCCGAACAAGGGTGGGAAAGCTTTCGGGATAAAGAGTCAGCATCACTGATTCAGGTGACGACGGCATCGGCAGTGATTGCAACCGGCGGCGGTATTATCCTGCGCCCGGAAAATTGCCAGCATATGCGTGAACATGGCCGGGTTTTCTGGCTGAAGGCTGAACCGCAGGAACTGGCTAAGCGCTTAACGGTGGATCCGGAAGCCGGACAGCGTCCGACCCTGACAGGCAGACCGATCACCGAAGAAATGAGCGATGTGCTGAAAATCCGCAGTCCGCTTTATTCATCCACAGCTCACCATATTATTGATGCTTCCCGTCCTCCTCAGGAAGTGGTGGATAATATATTGCAGGTATTATCACAACAGCGAGCCGGTTAGCCTGCCCCGGTTCGCCTTTCTGCCGGTAGCCTGTTATACCGGCCATTTTTCCGCAGTTGTTCTCTGGTCTGCTATTTTAAAGAAACTTTGCCCGTTCCTGATACCAGAAACCAGCCGAAACTGCTCTGTCAGCTCTGAGCGGTAGCGGAAATGGTTAAGCTGATGATGTGGCTGATTATTTACGTGACAAGTCGATCTGACAGCTTTTACACTGTCTGCAACATCCTGCTGACGATTAAGGAAACTGCATGCTGAAGTCTAATGAGTACTTTGAAGGTAAGGTCAAATCGATTGGTTTTGAAAACACCCTGTCAGGCAGCGCCTCTGTCGGTGTTATGTCTGCGGGCGAATATACCTTTGGTACCGGTAAGCCGGAAGAAATGACGGTTGTCAGTGGATCACTGAAGGTATTGTTACCGGGTGAAACCGAATGGCGCTGGTATGAAGCAGGACAGGTATTTAATGTGCCGGGGAACAGTGAGTTTTATTTACAGGTTGCTGAAGACAGTGCTTATCTGTGTCGCTATCTGTAAATGATGGTACGCCATGCTCTGCCTGTGCAGGGCATGGCGCAGTGATCAGCGCCGGGCTTCGCCGCCCAGGGCTTCCACCAGTGCTTCGGTAAACATCGCCAGCTCACCGGTCATCAGGGTAAAATCCGCATCAAAGCGTAAGGCCTGATCTTCCCGGTCGATATCATCATTTTGTTCACGCAGCGTTTCGCTGAATTTCAGCCTTTTGAGTGAACCGTCATCACAAACCATAAACTGTAATCGCTCCTGCCAGTCGAGGGCCAGTTTTGTCACCCGTTTTCCGGCCTCGATATGCAGGGCAATTTCGTCACTGACCAGCGCCTGTTTTTTACAGCGGATCACGCCACCTTCTTCCAGAGTCGCTTTCAGTTCGGCTTCATCCAGCAGGGTAAAACCTGCCGGCAGGCTGCCGGAACGTACCCATTCGGTCAGCGTCAGTTCGACGGGCGTTTCCAGTGTCAGCGGGACAACCGGCAACGAACCGAGGCTTTTGCGCAACAATGCCAGCAGGTCTTCTGCTTTTTTGGCACTGGCGCTGTCGACCATAATCAGCTGGTGTCGGGTATCAATCCACAGCCAGGTCTGGCTGTAGCGGCTGAAAGCGCGCGGCAACAGGCTATGGATCACTTCATCTTTCAGGGAATCTTTCTCAGTTTTTTTCAGCTTACGTTGCTGGGTAGCTTCCAGATGACTGATTTTGGCCTCAAGGGCTTGTTTGATCACCGGGGAGGGCAGGATTTTCTCTTCTTTACGGGCGCAGAGCAGCATCTGACCGTTACTGACATGGACCAGTGCGTCGGCCTTATCATTCAGTGGTGCTATCCAGCCGGTTTTTACCTGATCCTGGCTGCCACAGGGGGTGAAACTGCATGCCTCCAGTTGCTTTTCCATGTCATCGGCAGACAGCGGGATTTCACGGTTGAGACGGTAAACCATCATATTTTTAAACCACAGCATCTGAGTTCCTTAAGCCAGCATTTTCCGGAATGTCTGACAGATGATACCCAATCACTGGCCTGGTTTCAGCAACTACTGTAATAAATAACAGTATCTGAAGGGGGCAGGTGATATAACCGGCGGATAAATATCACCTGCCCGCGGGCTTATTCCTGACTCATCAGTAACGCATCGTGCGGCGCCTGTCGGCGCTGGTTGCTGGTCAGGCGGAAGTACAGATAACCGGCCGCCATGATCACCACAAACAGCAGTGCGATGACCGGGTTAAACCACACCATTGAAACCAGGCAGATCACTGCCAGCAGCAGGGCGATCGCCGGGACCAGCGGGTATCCCGGCGCACGGAAACTGCGAATCATGGCCGGTTCAGTGCGGCGCAGGCGGAACAGGCTCAGCATACTCATGATATACATAACAATGGCACCAAAAACGGCCAGAGTGATCATCGCGGCGGTCAGGGACATGCCCTGCAGGTGGATCCAGTTATCGCTGAAAATAGCGGCAATACCTATTACTCCACCGGCGAGGGTTGCCCGGTAAGGCGTCCTGAAACGGGACAGTTTCGCCAGCGGCCGGGGCAGATATCCGGCACGGGCCAGGGCAAAAAATTGCCGGGAGAACCCGAGAATAATCCCGTGAAAACTGGCCACCAGACCGAACAGACCAATCCATACCAGCATATGCATCCAACGGGAATGTTCACCGACGATCATTTTCATTGCCTGTGGCAGCGGATCATTAATATCGGACAGCTTACGCCAGTCTCCGGCTCCGCCAGCCAGCAGCATCACGCCTATTGCCAGTACCACCAGGGTCAGGATCCCTGCAATATAAGCCCGCGGGATATTTTTACGCGGATCTTTTGCTTCTTCGGCGGCCATGGCGGCACCTTCAATGGCCAGGAAAAACCAGATAGCAAAGGGAATTGCTGCAAAAACCCCGCTGATGGCCTGCAGACCGAAACCATCTGCACCGGCCCAGCCATGGGCTGTAAAATTGGTCAGGCGGAACCCCGGAGAGACGACCCCCATAAAAACCAGTAATTCGATCACTGCCAGGATGGTGACAATCAGCTCAAACATAGCGGCCAGCTTAACGCCCAGAATATTGAGGCTCATAAATACCAGATAAGCAACTACCGCTGCAATTTTCGGGTCCAGAGCCGGAAACTGGACATTCAGATAGGCACCGATAGCCAGTGCAATCGCCGGCGGGGCAAAGACAAATTCGATCAGCGTCGCCAGCCCGGCAATCAGGCCGCCGGTTTCCCCGAATGCTCTGCGGCTGTAGGCAAAGGGGCCGCCCGCGTGAGGGATAGCGGTGGTTAATTCGGTAAAACTAAAAATAAAGCAGCCGTACATCAGGGCTATCAGCAGTGTGGTCATCAGAAATCCCAGAGTACCGGCGACACCCCAGCCATAACTCCAGCCAAAATATTCGCCCGAAATCACCAGGCCGACGGCAATTCCCCATAAGGAAAAGGTGCCGAGGGTGGGTTTGAGTTTTGTTGTCATGTGTCTGTCCCCGTCGTGTGTTGGCACTCCGCCGATACTCTGTCCGGCGCAATAAGCTGTCTGCCGGATAATGCCGCGCAGCGGGGGGCAATACCTGACCGCAGTTGTCACAATTCTGTCATTTGAAGTCAACTTCCTCCCGCGACCGGCAAACATTGTCGTGCAAAGCCAGGTTTTGTTACTGGCGGGTCAGGAAACCGGCCCTTTATCGCAGGCATGCTTACGCAGGGACTACGGACTCAAACAACGACCGGGGTGTTGATAATGGAAGTAAAACAAAATGATTCGATGACAGATCAGCAACTGATGCAGATAGCCAGTAAAGCCTTATCCGCGTATCCGCAACTGGCTGACGGTGAGCTTTCGCTGATTTGTCGTTCTGAGAATGCCACCTTTCTGCTGACAGTGGCGGGCCAGCGCTATGCCCTGCGGTTACACCGTGCCGATTATCATGATAAAGCAGATATTGTCAGCGAGTTACTGTGGCTGGATGCCCTCAGAGACAGTGGTATTGAGGTGCCGGAGGCGGTCTGTGACGGGCAGGGTGAGCGGGTACAGACCATCAGCACCCCTGATGGCAGTGTGCGTCATGTGGTGATCTTTTACTGGATGGCCGGTGAAATGCCGACCACCAATGTTGATCCGGCCGCATTCCGTGCCCTCGGTGAGGTCACTGCCGGGCTGCATCAGCACAGCCGCCAGTGGCAGCGTCCGGAGGGATTCCGTCGTATCTGCTGGGATCACGATAGCATGGTGGGAGAGCACGGACACTGGGGGCGCTGGCAGGATGCTCCGCGGCTGGCCGCCAGTGATCATCCGCTTATTTTTCAGGCGCTGGACAAAATTAACCATCGCCTGACGGCCTATGGTCAGCAGCAACAGCGTTACGGACTGATCCATGCGGATTTACGTCTGACTAACCTGCTGCATCATCAGGGCCAGACCAGAATTATTGATTTTGATGACTGTGGTTTTGGCTGGTATATGCATGATCTGGCTGCAGCCATCAGTTTTTGTGAGCATCACCCGCGGGCCGCAGACTGGATTGATAACTGGCTGACGGGTTATGAAAAAAGCGGCCATATCAGTGACCAGGATATGGCGATCCTGCCTGATCTTCTGATGCAGCGCCGCCTGCAGTTAAGTGCCTGGATGGGATCTCATGCCAGAACAGAAATGGCCCGCGGACTGGAACAACACTGGTCAGCAGACACTGTCCGCCTGTGTCGCCGTTATCTGGAAACGGATCGCTGGCCGGTGGGGCAGTAATGCACCAGCTCAGTGCGCTGTGCCGTGACGGGGAACGCTGAACCGCCGGGGCTGCCGCAATACGGGGTTTTTACGCTGGTACGTAAATTGCATCACCTGCGATAGTTCAGAATATATCGGGGGGATCATGGAACAGCCAGTTGCGCTTTTACAGCAGAGTTCGCAGGCCGTTTGCGGTTTAATCAGCGGCAACCGCGGAGTACTGGCCGCCGCGGCCACCGGTCTGAGTGATTTTATTTGCGGGCAGGGCGGCGATGCAGACAGAATTTTCGGGCTGAGTGGTGTGGATCCGGAGTTACTGGGCAGCCCGACCCTCAGTCTCGGGCTGGTGAATTATTGCCGCGTACTGGAAGAAGCTGCCCGTCACTCTGCCAGTGACAATTTTGGTTTGCATTATGGCCGCCAGTTTAAACCTCAGGCACTGGGACTGATTGGCTATATTGGCCTCTGCTCGCCGACACTGGATATTGCCCTGCACAATGTGGTTCAGGCATTTCCCAGCCATCAGCACGATACTCTGGTCCGGCGGGTAGATAAGGGGGATCACTGGCGGCTGGATTATCAGGTACGCCACGGGGCTATTCTGTGCCGCCGTCAGGATGCAGAACTGACGATGGGGATGTTTATGAATCTTATCCGCCATTCCGCCGGCCAGCACTGGGCCCCGCGTGAAGTCCATTTCGAACACTCCCGCCCTGAAAACTGGCACGAGCACTGCAAAATATTTGATGCGCCGGTCTATTTTGACCAGCCTTATAATTCATTACTGATTGCTAAACGTGACCTGCAACGCAGCATGCCGGATAACGATCCTATGTTACTGATGGTTATGCAGGATGCTTTGCAACGCCTGAATCTGACCCGTGAAAGTCAGGGGCTGACCGGAAAAGTTCGTGCGGCTATCCATCTGTTACTCAGCAACGGAGAACCGGCACTGGAAACCGTCGCGGAGAATCTTGGTCTGTCTGCCTGGACTTTACAACGCAGGTTACGGGAGCACAATGTGAGTTTCTCTGTGCTGGTGGATAATGTACGCAGCGAACTGGCGACCCATTATCTGCAACAGAAATCCCTGTCCGTATCGGCGATGGCGATGTTGCTGGGGTATTCTGAAGTGAGTGCTTTTTCCCGCGCCTGCCGGCGCTGGTTTGGTATCAGTCCCCGTCAGTGGCGCCGCCAGGAAAACCTGACGGCGGAAAGTCAGTGATTTCAGGGCGCCGGTAATTCCAGTTTACTGTAGCCCAGTCCGTTCACCTTGATCACTTTAATCTGCAGCGGAATACGCTCTTTCATGGCCTCGACATGGCTGATGACTCCGATGATTTTTCCGCTGGCATTGAGGCTGTCCAGTGCATCCAGCGCTATATCCAGGCTGCCCGTGTCCAGGGTGCCGAAGCCTTCGTCAAGGAACAGCGACTCAATACGGTTTTTGTCACTGACGAGATCCGATAAGGCCAGTGCCAGTGCCAGGCTGACCAGAAAACTCTCCCCGCCGGACAGGGTACGGGTATCCCGCTGATTATCGGCCTGCCAGGTATCAATCACCGATAGCTCCAGGGCATCGGATGCCTGACGCTGTAACAGATAACGGCCATGTAAACGTGCCAGTTGCTGGTTAGCCAGCCAGACCAGATGATCCAGTGTCAGTCCCTGGGCAAAGCGGCGGAACAGTGAGCCGGTGGCTGAGCCTATCAGACGATTAAGCTGATCCCAGTCGGCCAGCAACCGTTGTTGCTCATGGATCTGAGTCAGCAACTGCTGTTGTTGCTGACGGTAACGGTCATCGGCCTGTAACTGCTGACGGATTTCCCCCTGCTGATGCAGATTATCTTTTAACTGTTGCTGCAATTGCTGTTGCCGCTGGCTGAGAAGATCGCCATCGTCATGGCTGTCCGCCGGGCGCTGTTGCCGGTGTTGTGTCAGTGCCTCCGTGGCCTGCCGGAGCAGAATGTCAGTCTGGCTGAGGGCCTGTTCCCGTTGCTGCAACTGGCTGCGTAACTCACTGGCCTGCTCACTGTCCAGTAAGGCATCGGTAAATGCCTGCTGGCTGTCGAACCCTTGCTGTTGCAAAGCCGCAGAGAACTGTTGCTGACAGTGTTCAGTCTGTTCCCTGAGTTGCCGGACCTGCAGTTCCAGCTGGTGATGCTGACCGGTTATCTGACTCAGCTGATTCTCTGTCTGCTGCCATTGTTGCTGCAGGGTGCGGGTTTGTTGCTGCTGATGCTGAACCTGTTGCTGCAGTGTCTGGCGGGCCTGTTCCGTCTCCTGATCGCCAAATAATTCTCTGCGCTGTTTCCTGAGGGTGGTCAGCTGTGATAACTGCAGGACCAGTAGCTGCTGTGCCTCTTTCAGTAACTGCTGTTGCCCGTTAATTTCCTGTTGCAGGCTGTCCAGTGCCGTTGTCAGACGGATATGTTCCGGCTCACTGTCGCGGAGTTGCTTTTCGTTTTCCTGCCAGTCACGCCACAATGCCTGTTGTTGTGTAAACCACCGGGCCGCAGCGCTGGCATCATCGGGCAGGGTTAGCTGATAGTGGCTGAGGTCGGTACGTAATTGTCCGGCCAGCGACTCCGCCTGTTGACCGGCCAGCTGACTGCGGGACTGGTGCTCCGTGGCCGTCTGCCGGCTGTTATCTAATTGCTGTCCCAGCAGTCCGGATTGTTGCTGATGCGCCTGTCGTTTTTCTTTACTCTGGTAGAGAGCATCCCGCGCCTGCTGGCTGGCGGTTGCTGCCTTTTCACGTTGTTGTAAACGCTGACGGGCCTGTGATTCACCGTGTTCAGCGGCCTGAATATACGCCTCCAGGGCTGCACTATCGCTGAGATCACAGTCCAGTTGCGCCGTTTGTGTCAGTTGCTGCCACTGTGTCTGCAGAGCTGCCAGCTGGCCGGTCAGTTTTTCTGTGTCGTGGTTTAATTGCTGTCCGCGATCCGCGGCCTGGGCTAACCGGGCTTTACACCCGGTTCCCTGTTCCCGTAGTTCGGCGACAAGGTTTTCCAGCCGGCGTTTCTGTTGCAGGTTTTCATCCGGTTGCAGCTGGCTGTACTGCTCTGCTGCCGGATGGGCAGATGATCCGCACAGGGGACAGGGCTGCCCCTCTTCCAGTTGCTGGCGCAGTGCTGACAGATTAATAATTTTTGCTTCCAGCTCACACAGCGTTGTGATGGCCTGTAATTGTTTTGTCTGTTCTGTGAATGACTGTCGGCAGCGGACCAGGGTCTGTTCATCCTGGCTGATTTGTTGCTGCAGGGCTGCCTGTTCAGCCTGCAGGCGAGTAAGTTGCTGCTGCACAGGCGCTGCGCCGGAGGCCAGCCGTAATAACTGCTGGTGGCGGGCACGTTGTGTCTGATATTGCTCCAGTGTCTGGCGCAGTTGCTGGCTGGTGATATCGTTTTCCAGGTGTGCCTGCAGGGTTTCACAGCGCTGTAGTTCGTCGGCAGCCGCAGTGGCGGCCTGCTCCAGCGGCGCGGCATTACGGTTCAGGGCTGTCAGGGCTGTCTGCTGCTCTGTTATCCGCTGTTGCAAAACAGACAATTGCTGTTCTGCCTGGCGGGCACTCTGTTGTTGTTGCTGCCACTGGGTCTGCTGGTGCTGCCAGACGGACAGAGAAGGGCCATATCCGGCAATCTTCAGATGTTGTTCACGCCAGCTCAGCCACTGGCTTCGCCGGGCTGTCAGCACCTGCAATTGGTGCTGCCCGGCAGTATGCTGCTGCTCAGACTGTGCCAGCGTCTGTTGCTGGTGCATAAGCTGCTGTTGTGTGGTATCGGATAACTGTTGCTGTGCAGTGATTTTCTGGTCGAGAGGGATCACCTGTCCGGTCAGCAGGCTCTCCAGTTGTTGCTGTTGTTGTTGCAGTTTCTCCAGCCCGGATTCGCTGTTTTCATGCTGGCGGTGTGCCTGTTGCTGAGCGGCTTCGGCCTGCTGCCGTCGGGCAGCGGATACCTGCAAAGCTTCCGTCTGTTGCTGTTGTTGTTGCAGATAACGCTGCAGTTGTTGCCAGTTATCCCGGATTTTTTCGGCCGGTTGATTGTCAGCCAGCCGTTGCCGTATCGGCTCTGCCTGTTGCCATAAACGGCTGGTTTCCTGATGCTGCTGTTCGCGTTGTTGTTGCTGGCTGACCAGTGACTGATCCTGCTGTAGCCAGTGCTGTGCCTGGCTGATACGCTGGCTGTCTTGCTGTAATTGCAGTTCACTCTGTTGCAGCAATGTCTGCTGTTCAGTGATCTGCCGGCGGGTCTCTTCATCCAGCAAGACGACGCCGGAGACCCCGGCCTGCAGGGTATCAAGTTGCTGTCGCAGCTGTTTATGTTTTTCAAATACCGTCTGAGATATCTGTCCGTAAATTTCGGTGCCGGTCAGCTCTTCAAGCAACTCGGCTCTGTCTGCTGAAGGGGCATTCAGGAAGGCGGCAAACTGCCCCTGGGATAACATCATTGAGCGGGTAAAACGCTGAAAGTTCAGTCCGGACAGTTGCTCCGTCAGCCGCAATTTGTCCTGAATTTTATCAGCAACAATGACGTTATCGCTGCAACGGGCCAGTTCGACACGCGGTGGCTGCAGCTTACCGTTATGCTGTCCGCGGGCACGGTTCTGGCTCCAGAAGGCTCGCCAGGCTTCACCTTTAATTTCGAATTCGACTTCCGCCAGACATTCACTGGTACCCCGTGTCATCAGCTCGTTTTGTGCCGGGGTAATACTGCCGAGGCGCGGGGTCTGGTGATATAACGCCAGACAAATGGCATCCAGCAGGGTGGTTTTACCCGCCCCCGTATCACCGGTAATGGCAAACAGTCCGTTACCGGCGAAGGGCGGTTGCCGGAAATCGATAGTCCACTCGCCACGCAGAGCATTGAGGTTTTTAAAACGCAGAGTCAGTATTTTCATCAGCAGTCCGGCTCCTGTCCGGTATGTTGCAGCTGTTCCAGTGTCTGACGGTAGAGGGTCATCAGCCGCAATTGATCCTGCTGCGACAATTGTTCCTCTGCCGCCAGGCGGCGCTGAAATACCTCTTCGGGGGTCAGTTCATTCAGGGTTTCATTATTTATCCGGCGGATCCCGGCAACGGAACGGTCGCGACTGCGCCGGAGTAACAGCACTTCTGCCGGCAGCCCGTCGGTGATAGCTTCAATACGCTGTTGCAGGTCACTCAGGTATTCCTGCTGTGTCACTTCAATATCCAGCCACACTGGCCGGCCATTACTGTCAGCGGTTAACGTGTACAACTGCCGTTCTATCTCTTCCAGCGAACCTTTCACTGTTTTCATCTGCTGAAAGCACGGGATCGGCAGGGGGGTGACCGTTAATGGCTGACCCTCGCCGCATTCCACCAGGCAAACACTTTTTTCATCAGCCGGTTCATCAAAGCTCAGGGCTATCGGCGAACCACTGTAGCGAATATGAGCCTGACCAGCGACCTGTTGAGGGCGATGAATATGCCCCAGGGCGATATAATCGGCCGGCGGAAAGGCCGATGCGGGGAAAGCATCCAGGGTACCGATATAGATATCCCGTACCGAATCACTGCTGCTGGTGCCCAGCGCTGTCAGGTGGCCGGTGGCAATAATAGGTAATGCTGGCAGGCCCAGAGAGGTACGTAGATCCAGGGCCGCCCGGTAGCATTGCTGATAATGATCAGTTATGGCCTGCAACAGATTTTGCTGTTTCTGGTGACTGTCCAGCCCTGCCTGACTGAGCTGGATATCCCGTGGCCGTAAATAAGGGATTGCACACAGGATAGCTGCAGGCTGTTGCCGGGCATTTTTAAGAATAACCAGTTGCTGATCAACCTCTTTTCCGGCGCTGGCGATGACCCGGGTATTCAGGCAGGCCAGCAGTTCCCTTGACTCATTGAGCATAGCGACCGAATCATGATTCCCGGCCAGAATCACCAGCTGGCAGCCGGTTTGCTGCAAAGCCACCACAAAATGGTTATATAGCTCACGTGCATAACTGGGCGGGGAGCCGGTATCGAAAATATCTCCGGCAACAATCAGTGCGTCCACCTGATGCTGAGTAATTTGCTGTAATAACCAGTCAAGAAAAGACTGATGCTCAAAAGCCCGGCTACGGGTATAAAAAAACTGGCCCAGATGCCAGTCAGAGGTATGGATAATCTTCATAATACTCCCGGTTTCACCCTGCTGACGGCAGTATACCCTGTTGTCAGTCGCGAGATAAAAAAAGCGTTACCCTGGCCAGTGGCCGGGCCGGAAACGGCAGATAACCAGGGTAATTGTATTATCTCGCTAAACTAATAAAGACAGTAATAGTTAATGTCTATTATCAGTCAGTCGGAAAATAAGCTGGCATTTATTCATAAAACTGTCATAAAACTGTCTCATAATGAGGCCGCAACTTCGGAAATGCCCGGAGATATCCGCTGGAGAAACAATGGCTAAACGCATTCTGGTCGTAGAAGATGAAGCTCCTATCCGCGAAATGTTATGTTTCGTGCTGGAGCAGAATGATTATCATCCTGTCGAAGCTGAAGATTATGACAGTGCAGTTAAAAAACTGATTGAACCCTGGCCGGATTTAATTCTGCTGGACTGGATGTTGCCGGGAGGCAGCGGAATTCAGCTTATCCGCTACCTGAAAAAAGAGGCCATGACCCGCGATATTCCGGTGGTAATGCTGACAGCGAAAGGAGAAGAGGAAGACCGGGTGCGCGGGCTGGATGCCGGCGCTGATGATTATATGACTAAGCCATTTTCCCCGAAAGAATTGATCGCCAGAATCAAAGCCGTTATCCGGCGTATTTCACCGATGGCCGATGATGAGTTAATTAATATCCGGGGGCTGACACTCGATCCGACATCTCACCGGGTTATGTCCGGCGAAACTCCGGTAGAAATGGGGCCGACGGAGTATAAATTACTGCACTTTTTTATGACCCATGCGGAACGGGTATATAGCAGGGAGCAGCTGCTTAACCATGTGTGGGGAACCAACGTGTATGTGGAAGACCGGACAGTTGATGTCCATATCCGGCGACTGCGTAAAGCCCTCGAAGTGACCGGCCATGAGCGTATGGTACAGACAGTCCGTGGGACAGGATACCGGTTCTCTGCCCGTTACTGAATGGAGTGTGACTCGTGCTGGACAAACTTTCGTGGCGCACTCTGATCCTTGAGTTTTTGCTGGCCTGTGTGGCGGGTGCAGTTGCCGGCCTGCTGACAGGGCAGCTGGCCTGGGGCCTGCTACTGGCGGTGGTAATATTACTTTTCTGGCATTTTTTCCAGCTGATGCGGCTGTCTCACTGGCTGTGGGTTGACAGAACCCTGACTCCGCCGACCGGGAAAGGCAGCTGGGAACCATTGTTCCATGGCCTTTATCTGATGCAGGCGCGTAACCGGCGGCGGCGCAGTGAACTGAGAAATCTGATCAAACGTTTTCGCAGTGGTGCTGAATCTCTGCCAGATGCACTGGTGATGACCACCGAAGAGGGTAATATTTTCTGGTGTAACGGGCTGGCGCAGCAACATCTCGGCCTGCGCTGGCCGGAAGACAATGGCCAGAACATTCTTAACCTGTTGCGTTACCCTGAATTTTCGCGTTATCTGCAGACCAAAGCCTTTGATATGCCCTTCACCCAGCAGCTGAACAACGGTCACCATATGGAGTTCAGAATTATGCCTTATAGTGAAGGACAGTGGCTGATCAGTGCCCGCGATATGACCCAGATGCGTCAGCTGGAGAATATGCGGCGTCACTTTTTTGCTAATGTCAGCCACGAGCTGCGTACCCCGCTGACGGTCATCCAGGGCTATCTGGAAATGATGGAAGATAAGCAACTGAACGAACAGATGTACCATAAAGCAGTCGTTACTATGCAGGAACAGTCTCGGCGTATGGAAGGCCTGGTCAGGCAGTTAATGACCCTGACAAAAATAGAAGCAGCGCCGGTACTGAATATGAAAGAGGTGATTGATGTCCCTGCCATGTTGCATATGCTGCAGCAGGAAGCGGAGACACTGAGTCATGGCCGGCAGCGGGTACATTTTTCTATTGATGAAAGCCTGAAAGTATTTGGCAATGATGAACAGCTGCGCAGCGCCATATCGAATCTGATCTATAACGCTATCAGCCATACTCCCGAAAATACCGCTATTGAAATTATCTGGAAGCGCAGTACCGGCGGGGCGGTTTTTTCCGTCTCCGATAATGGTCCGGGCATCCCGGCAGAGCATATCCCCCGGCTGACAGAGCGTTTTTACCGGGTGGATAAAGCACGGTCGCGTAATACCGGCGGCAGCGGACTGGGGCTGGCAATAGTCAAACATGCGCTGGGTCATCACGGCACACGGTTATCAATTACCAGTGACCCCGGCCGTTGTACCTGTTTTAGTTTCTCCCTGCCTGCCCGGTTAGTTGTTAACGCGGACAGTATGGCCACTGACAGTTGACATTGACGACATGCCACTGAGGTGGCATGTTTTGCGCGGTTTCCCGGACAAACCGACCGACTTTATCGTGGTATTTTGTATGAGCCTGCCAGCACGGGTACCAGTACACCGACGCCCGCGGATGAAAAATATTCAGGGGTGATGAGTTTTATTCAATTGATGACGGTACCTTGCCATGGGATTCTGAACTTAATATAGCCATCCAGATGGCTTTTTTAGGGTGGCTTTCCGCCAATTGCCGGAACCAGGAGAATAATTATGCAAAGAGATCACGCCCCTTTTCGTGCCGATATTGCAGGCAGTTTTTTGCGCCCTGAGTCGATAAAACAGGCACGGGCACAATTTTCAGCAGGAACCCTGGATGCCGAAGCATTACGTCAGGCAGAAGATGCCGCGATCCTTGAAGTGGTACAGAAGCAGCAGGCTGCCGGATTACAGGTCGTAACCGACGGTGAGTTTCGCCGGGCCTGGTGGCATTTTGATTTCTTTGAAGGACTGGAAGGCGTCGAAGCCTTTGAAGCCGACCAGGGTATTCAGTTTAACGGGGTGGAAACCAAAGCCCGCGGGGTACGTGTGACGGGTAAACTGGGCTTTAAACAGCATCCGATGCTGGAGGATTTCCGATACCTGCAAAGTATTGCCGGTGACTCCGTTGCTAAAATGACTATTCCCAGTCCGAGTGTGTTGCACTTTCGTGGTGGCCGTCGCTATATCGATGAACAGGTGTATCCTGATTTAACAGAATATTTTGATGATTTAGCCACCACCTGGCGGGATGCTATCCGCGCCTTTTATGATGCCGGCTGCCGTTATCTGCAGCTTGATGATACGGTCTGTGCTTTCTGTTCGGAAGAACAGAAAGCACAGGTCCGTGCCCGCGGTGAGGATCCGGAGCTGCTGGCGGCGACCTATGCCGGTGTACTGAATAAAGCGCTGATCGGTAAACCTTATGATTTGACCGTTGCGTTGCATATCTGCCGGGGTAACTTTCGTTCGACCTGGATCTCTGAAGGCGGGTATGAACCTGTGGCAGAGGTTTTATTCGGTCAGGTGAATGTTGATGCTTTTTTCCTGGAATATGATAACCAGCGTTCCGGAGGCTTTGAACCACTAAGGTTTATTAAACCCGGTCATCAGCAGGCAGTGTTAGGCCTGATTACCACTAAAAATGGCACACCGGAAGATCCCCGGCAAGTGAAAGCCCGTATAGCAGAAGCGGCCCGCTATCTCAGTCTCGATCAGATTTGTCTCAGCCCGCAATGCGGATTTGCCTCCACTGAAGAAGGCAATACTCTGACAGAAGACGAACAATGGCAAAAAGTCCGTAGTGTGGTAAAGATTGCCGGCGAAGTCTGGTGATCTTACCGCAATATAATGCACAAAAGGCGCAACTGTGGCGCCTTTTGTGTATCAGCCATAGAATAAATGCATATATTTGTCGGAAAGAGAACAAATAATAAACATATCATCGTCCTGAACCTGCGGGTAATCCCGTCATATTCACTGCTTTTCATTTTATATATGACATATCCTACTAGTTTACTGATCTGATATTGCCTTTCTTCCCTATAAAAGTTTTACTTATGGGCGTTGTCATTCACTTCCGGTGAAAAAAAACAATCCTAATTTCACCCGTTACCGGTGATTTGCGCCCTCACGGGGCTGAGAGCTGTGGTGAACTGCTGTTCACGGAATAATGATGATCAAACCCAACTTCCAGGTATTTTCAGCACATGATGTGCAGAGTAATTTATGACTAAAAGTTTAACTTCTAAAGATATCCTTGCGCTGGGCTTTATGACATTTGCCCTGTTTGTCGGCGCAGGTAATATTATTTTCCCGCCTATGGTGGGTATTCAGGCCGGAGAACATGTCTGGACCGCAGCGATTGGTTTTCTGATTACCGCAGTAGGGCTCCCGGTACTGACCGTGGTTGCTCTCGCCAGAGTCGGTGGCGGGATTGATGCTCTGAGTTCACCGATCGGTAAGGCTGCCGGACTGGTACTGGCGACCGTATGTTATCTGGCCGTGGGGCCGCTATTTGCGACACCACGTACTGCGACTGTGTCCTTCGAAATCGGTATTGCTCCGCTGGCCGGTGACGGGGCGCTTCCGCTGCTGATTTACAGCCTGATCTATTTCGCGCTGGTGATTCTGATTTCTCTCTATCCCGGAAAACTGCTCGATACCGTCGGTCATTTTCTTGCTCCTCTGAAAATTATTGCTCTGGCAGTTTTAGGTATTGCGGCGATTCTCTGGCCGGCTGGCGGAGAAATTCCGGCAGTGGAAAGCTATCAGCAGGGTGCATTTTCTAACGGATTCGTTAATGGTTACCTGACCATGGACACACTGGGCGCGCTGGTATTTGGTATCGTTATTGTTAATGCCGCCCGTTCACGTGGTGTTGAAGACAAAGGACTGCTGACCCGTTATACGGTACTGGCGGGTGTTATTGCCGGAATCGGTCTGACGCTGGTCTATCTGTGCCTGTTTAAACTGGGTTCAGGCAGCGGGCATCTGGTGGCACAGAATGCGAATGGCGCTGCTATTCTGCATGCTTATGTACAGCAGACTTTTGGTGGCGCTGGCAGTCTGTTCCTTGGCGCTCTGATTTTTGTTGCCTGTATGGTTACTGCGGTCGGTCTGACCTGTGCCTGTGCTGAATTCTTCGCCCGGTTATTGCCATTATCCTATCGTGCGCTGGTTTTTATCCTGGGACTGTTCTCTATGCTGGTTTCCAACCTCGGACTCAGTCACCTGATCCAGTTATCTATTCCGGTACTGACGGCGATTTATCCGCCATGTATCGTGCTGGTACTGCTGAGCTTTACCCTGCGCTGGTGGAATAGCAGCAGCCGGATTATTGCACCGGCAATGACGGTCAGTCTGGTGTTTGGTATGATTGATGCGCTGAAAGGCAGTCAGTTTAAAGACTTACTGCCGGGATTCTGTCAGAATCTGCCGTTAGCCGATCAGGGATTATCCTGGCTGCCACCGACAGTGGTAATTGTGTTGCTCTGTGCGATTATTGACCGAATGAAAGGAAGCCGGCAGGCAGAAGTTCGCCAGTAACCACAGAAATTAACGAGTAAACCACGGGCCTGCCCGTGGTTTTTCTTTTTACAGGTACGGGTTGTTATGCAAAATAAAAATAAGCTCAGCCGCGGGCTGACCACCAGACACATTCGTTTTATGGCGTTAGGCTCGGCCATCGGAACCGGATTATTTTATGGCTCAGCGGATGCGATCAGAATGGCGGGGCCGAGTGTCTTGCTGGCCTATGTGATTGGCGGCGCGGTAGCCTATCTTATTATGCGGGCACTGGGTGAAATGTCGGTGAATAATCCGAACGCCGGTTCTTTCTCCCGCTATGCCCGTGATTATCTTGGCCCTATGGCCGGGTATATCACTGGCTGGACCTATTGTTTTGAAATCCTGATTGTCGCGATAGCCGATGTCACCGCATTCGGGGTGTATATGGGCGTATGGTTCCCTGAGGTACCGCACTGGATTTGGGTACTGAGTGTGGTGCTGATTATCGGGGCGATTAATATTATGAGCGTGAAGGTGTTCGGCGAAGTCGAATTCTGGTTCTCGTTTTTTAAAGTCGCCACCATTATTATCATGATCCTTGCCGGTCTCGGCATGATTGTCTGGGGGATTGGTAACGGCGGACAGCCGACCGGTATCAGTAACCTGTGGAGCCATGGCGGATTTTTTGCCCACGGCGTTACCGGTATGCTGCTGTCATTGCAGATGGTGATGTTTGCCTACGGCGGGATAGAGATTATCGGTATTACCGCAGGTGAAGCAGATAAACCGGAGAAGTCGATTCCGCAAGCGATCAACTCGGTACCCTGGCGTATTCTGGTGTTCTATGTCGGCACACTGTTCGTGATTATGTCAATTTATCCGTGGGATCAGGTCGGGACTAACGGCAGCCCGTTTGTATTGACATTTCAGCATTTAGGCATTGCTGCTGCCGCATCATTACTTAATTTTGTGGTGATTACCGCCTCTTTATCGGCGATTAACAGTGATATTTTCGGTGTTGGCCGAATGCTGCACGGTATGGCCGAACACGGTGATGCGCCTAAAGTCTTCCTGTCAGTTTCCAAACGCGGAACGCCCTGGCTGACTGTGGTTGTGATGATGGTAGCACTGTTAATCGCGGTACTGCTTAATTATCTGATGCCGGAAAAAGTCTTCCTGGTGATTGCTTCACTGGCAACGTTCGCCACTGTCTGGGTATGGATCATGATCCTGTTATCACAGATTGGTTTCCGCAAAAAAATAGGTCACCAGGGTGCCGCAAAACTGCGCTTCCCGTTACCCGGTGGTCCGCTGATGTCAGTACTGGGGATCCTGTTTCTGACGTTTATCATTGCAATGATTGGCTACTTCCCGGACACACGGTTGTCATTGTATGTCGGGGCTGGCTGGGTGGTTTTATTGCTGCTGGGCTATCGTTTTGTGAAAAAAGGGACCGCAGGAGCAGAACAGGCATAATCACAGGACCGGCCCGCTTCCCCGCGGGCCGGTCTGCCGGTCTGTCAGGATGATATGTCCTGGCGATGTGCAGCGGTTTCTGCGGTCACGACAGCAGCCAGCTGGCTGCCCAATGAGCGCACATCGCTGCCGGTAGGGCTTTGATGTACCCGCAGGCCAAACACCGGCAGTGCCGCGTAGATATAGTCAAAAATATCACTCTGAATTTGTTCGTATTCAGTCCAGACGGTGGTATTGGTAAACGCGTAAATTTCGATCGGCAAGCCGTTTTCAGTCGGTGCCAGCTGACGAACCATCAGCGTCATCCCCTGATGGATTTTAGGGTGGATACGCAGCCAGTTCTCCAGCCAGATCCTGAACGTTCCCACATTGGTCAGTGCCCGGTAATTGAGCGGAGACTGGCTGTCTTTGGCATTTTCGGCATTCCATTCAGACACTTCTTCCCGCATTTTGTCCAGATAAGGCACCAGCAGCCGGGCTTTACTGAGCTGATCAGCTTCCTGCGCGGACAAAAAGTGGATACTGGTCGTATCAATATTAATGCTGCGTTTTATCCGCCGCCCGCCGGACTCAGACATTCCTCGCCAGTTTTTAAAAGAGTCAGAGATCAGGGCATAGGCCGGAATAGTGACAATCGTATTATCCCAGTTACGGACTTTAACGGTGGTCAGATTGATATCGATTACTGCACCGTCCGCACCATATTTAGGCATGTCCAGCCAGTCATTCAGTTTCAGCATATCGTTTGCTGCCAGCTGGATGCCGGCCACCAGTCCGAGGATCGGATCTTTAAAGACCAGCATTAATACGGCGGTCATGGCACCCAGCCCTGTCAGCAAGACCCCCGGTGATTTACCCAGCAGTACCGAAATCATCAGAATACTTATCAGGATAGCAGTCACCAGTTTGACGCTTTGCAGAATTCCCCGCAATGGCAGCTGGCGTGCCAGCATACTGTTGGCAGAAACGTGCTGAATAAAATCCAGCAGCGAAAACCCAATCAGCATGGCAAACAGAATGGTCCAGAGTTCCCCGACGGTCATCAGGGTATTGAACACGGCCGTATTATTGTCGAGCATGATTTGAGTCAGCAACTGGAATAATATTCCTTGTATCATCCAGGCGACACGGTGAAATAACTGGTTACGTAACAGAGCCTTTGGCCACTGGTGGGGGCTTTTTTCTGCCCGGTATTTAAATACCGGCAGCAGGCATTTGTGCAGTATCAGATGAATAATCAGTGAAATAAAAATAATCGCCACTATGACTGCAACCACCGCGAATGTATTGGTGTAGTGCGTCAGTCCTAACGCCAGAAGCCAGTCGGTAATTTGTTGTTGCATAAGTCTCCCTGTGTTTATGTTATCTCATCAGGGTAAGCTTAAAGCCTCCGGCGACAGAGTGCGAATAACAAAACCCGATATCGGCGGGGAATACATTTCTTTACTCTCAGTTGGGGGGGGAGGGGCAGAGGATGACGGGGGAAGGAACAGATAAAAAATAACCCGCCGGAGCGGGTTATCAGCCAGCGGTATTACAGTTTACCGGCGTTGGCTGTCAGATATTTAGCGACGCCTTCCGGGGATGCGCCCATACCTTCCTGGCCTTTTTCCCACTGTGCAGGACATACTTCGCCATGCTCTTCGTGGAATTGCAGCGCATCAACCATACGCAGCATTTCGTCGACGTTACGGCCTAATGGCAGATCGTTAACTACCTGATGGCGAACTACACCGTCTTTGTCGATCAGGAATGAACCACGCAGTGCAACACCTGCATCCGGATGTTCGATGCCGTAAGCCTGCTGGATTTCACGTTTGATGTCCGCAACCATGGCATATTTTACCGGGCCGATACCGCCATCGTTGATAGGGGTGTTACGCCATGCGTTATGCACAAATTCAGAGTCGAAGGAAACACCAACCACTTCCACACCACGTTTCTGGAACTCAGCATAACGTTTGTCGAACGCGATCAATTCGGAAGGACAGACAAAGGTGAAGTCCATTGGCCAGAAGAACAGCACCACAGGTTTACCTGCAGTGTGTTTTTTAAAGTTGAAATTTTCAACAATTTCACCATTGCCCAGTACGGCAGCAGCCGTAAAGTCAGGGGCCTGACGGGTAACCAGTACCATAATCACTCCAATCGCTTAGGGGTTAAAAAAACTGGCGTAGCAGAGCAGCCAGCTCTCGCAAAAATTATCCTGTTACTTGCAGACAAGAGTATGACAGCCAGCGCAGGCTTTTACAGCCTTTTTTCGCTAGCCAATTGCATAAGTCCGGGATAAAACTCAGAAAAAAGCTGATCGAGGGCGGCGTAGTTGTCGGTAAAATCCTGATAAGAGTGGCGTAACTTTTCCAGTTTAGGTCGTCTTTTGGCCATTCCTTGTAACACGACTTCCAGCCGCTCTTTACGGGCATATTTTTCCAGCCACCGTTCAGGCCACATCCACTGATTCAGGGCGCGAAATTCTGCCGGGGTACGGGTTAAAAACGGCCGGATTTGTTGTTCCGCCTGATCACAAAAATCGCCCAGCGCGATGTCCGGACAATAAAGGTTCCAGTCGCGGGCGAGGAAATGATCCCAGATAACGTCCAGAGTGACGGGCGATACGCGGCGGGTTTCCTGACGGAATAGCTGGCGGGCGGCACGCACTTCCGGCAACTGGTCGGTCATGCTGTCGAGCCGGCGGTGCAAACGAATACCATCAGCCACCGGAACATCCCACTGCTGCGAGGGGTCGCCACGGACAAAATCAGCCATCAGATTCCCTAACAGAGAGCTTTCTGAGAGGGTGGCAAGGTGCAGGTGCGCTAGAAAATTCATAGGCTATTATAGGCAAATCTTTAGCGTCACAGCCAGTGGTTCAGTAATGGCTGCTTTTCCGCTACACTATGTCGCCTGTTTTTTTGCCCGGAATATTCCGCCATGCGCGTAGCTGATTTTAATTTTGACCTGCCAGAGTCATTAATTGCTCATTATCCCCAGCCCAACCGGAGTGGTTGCCGTCTGCTATCCCTTGACGGTCCCGGCGGAGAGGTGACTCACGGGGTTTTTACCGATGTCCTGGACAAGCTGAACGCCGGTGACTTACTGGTTTTCAATAATACCCGCGTGATCCCTGCGAGGGTATTTGGTCGTAAAGCCAGTGGCGGTAAAATTGAAGTACTGGTTGAGCGTATGCTGGATGATCACCGTGTGCTGGCCCATGTCCGTGCCTCAAAAGCGCCTAAACCCGGCAGTGAATTACTGCTGGGGGATGATGAAAGTATCAGCGCGACTATGGTCGCCCGGCACGATACGCTATTTGAAATCGCTTTCAGGGATGACCGGGCAGTGCTGGATATTCTTAACCAGGTCGGTCATATGCCCCTGCCGCCGTATATCGATCGGCCAGACGAAGAGTCTGACCGGGAGTTGTATCAGACCGTGTATAGTGCCCGGCCGGGAGCGGTTGCGGCGCCGACCGCAGGGCTGCACTTTGATGAGCCGTTGTTACAGGCCCTGCGTCAGAAGGGCGTGGAAATGGCCTTTGTTACCCTGCATGTCGGGGCGGGGACCTTCCAGCCGGTCAGGGTAGATACCATTGAAGATCATAAAATGCATTCTGAGTATGCAGAAGTGCCTCAGGATGTGGTTGATGCTGTTCTGGCCTGTAAAGCCCGGGGTAATAAAGTGGTTGCGGTCGGCACCACCTCGGTACGTTCTCTGGAAAGTGCTGCCCGCGCGGCTGAACAGGCATTAATTGCCCCGTTTTTTGATGACACGCAAATTTTCATCTATCCGGGATATCAGTATCAGGTGATTGATGCTCTGATCACTAACTTCCATCTGCCTGAATCAACCCTGATTATGCTGGTATCGGCGTTTGCCGGGTACCACCAGACAATGGAGGCCTATCGTCAGGCCGTAGAGCAGCAATATCGCTTTTTCAGCTATGGCGATGCGATGTTTATTACTAAAAACCCGGCCGCTGCTGAGCAGCAGGTCGGGGAGTAAACCTGCGGCTGGCCAGGTGTCAGCCGTTATCCGGATGTTTAATTATTAACATCAGACTGTTTCTCTGGTGGAGGTTGTGTGAAGTTTGAATTAATGAACACCGAAGGCCGTGCCCGTCGCGGCCGGTTAGTATTCGATCGTGGTGTGGTGGAAACGCCGGCGTTTATGCCGGTCGGGACTTACGGCACGGTCAAAGGGATGACTCCGGAAGAAGTCAGAGATACGGGTGCACAGATTATTCTGGGCAATACTTTTCATCTGTGGCTGCGTCCGGGTCAGGAAGTTATGAAGCTGCACGGTGATCTGCATGATTTTATGCAGTGGCAGGGGCCGATTCTGACTGATTCCGGCGGCTTCCAGGTCTTCAGTCTCGGGGATATTCGTAAAATCACCGAAGCAGGTGTGCATTTCCGTAACCCGATTAACGGCGATAAGATTTTCCTCGACCCGGAAAAATCCATGGAAATTCAGCATGATCTCGGTTCTGATATCGTGATGATTTTTGATGAGTGCACCCCTTACCCGGCGGATCACGACTATGCAAAACGCTCTATGGAGATGTCTCTGCGCTGGGCGAAACGCAGCCGTGACCGTTTCGATGCACTGGGTAACAAAAATGCATTGTTCGGTATTATCCAGGGCGGTGTTTACGAAGATTTACGAGATGTCTCTGTTAAAGGGCTGGTAGATATAGGATTTGATGGGTACGCTGTGGGCGGTTTGGCTGTCGGTGAGCCGAAAGAAGACATGCACCGCATCCTTGAACATGTCTGTCCGCAGATTCCGGAAGACAAACCCCGCTATCTGATGGGGGTGGGTAAACCGGAAGACCTGGTGGAAGGTGTGCGCCGTGGTGTGGATATGTTCGACTGTGTGATGCCAACGCGTAATGCCCGTAACGGCCATCTGTTCGTTACCGACGGGATTGTCAAAATTCGTAATGCGAAGCATAAAGACGATACTTCGCCGCTGGATGCCGAATGTGACTGTTATACCTGTCGTCATTACAGCCGTGCATATTTGCATCACCTGGACCGTTGTAATGAAATTTTAGGCGCAAGACTGAATACTATTCACAATTTGCGTTACTATCAGCGTCTGATGGCGGGTTTACGTAAAGCTATTGAAGACGGTAAATTAGAGCACTTTGTGGCTGACTTTTACCAAAGGACCGGCAAAGACGTCCCGGCCCTGAACGTTTGACTATAAATCCAATGAGGGAAATTTAATGAGTTTTTTCATTTCTGACGCAGTTGCTGCTGCCGGTGCTCCGTCTCAGGGAAGTCCGTATTCTCTGGTGATCATGCTGGTGGTTTTCGGATTGATTTTTTACTTTATGATTTTACGCCCACAGCAAAAACGTTCTAAAGATCATAAAAAACTGATGGACTCGATTGCTAAAGGCGATGAAGTACTGACTAACGGCGGACTGGTCGGCCGTGTCAGTAAAGTTTCTGATACCGGATATGTGGTTATTGCGCTTAACGATACGACTGAAGTCGTGATCAAACGTGATTTCGTAGCTGCCGTTCTGCCGAAAGGCACAATGAAGGCGCTGTAATTTTTTCTCCCCTAAGGGAATTGCCGTGTTAAACCGTTATCCTTTGTGGAAGTACATCATGCTGATCGTGATCCTTATCGTCGGTCTGGTATATGCACTTCCCAACCTGTATGGAGAGGATCCGGCCGTGCAAATCACTGGTGCGCGGGGTGCCGCCGCCAGTGAGCAAACGTTGGATCAGATCCAGAATATTCTCCGCCAGGACAAGATCCAGAGCAAATCCATTGCCCTGGAGAATGGTGCCATTCTTGCCCGTTTCTCTAATACTGATATCCAGTTACGTGCCCGTGAAGCACTGGTCAGCGGATTAGGCGAAAACTATGTTGTCGCCCTGAACCTGGCTCCGGCGACACCGCCATGGTTAGCCATGCTGTCTGCCGAACCGATGAAACTGGGGCTGGATTTACGGGGCGGTGTTCACTTCCTGATGGAAGTTGATATGGATACTGCACTGGGCAAGCTGCAGGAACAGAACTCAGACAGCCTGCGCAGCGAGTTGCGTGACCAGAAAATCCCTTATACCACCATTGGTAAAGCCGATAACTATGGTGTCACTATCAGTTTTGCTAATCAGGCTGACCGTGACCGTGCCATCAGTTATCTGAGTCCGCGCCACAATGACTTAGTGATTAAGAGCAACGGCAGCACTGGTTTAAGTGCCGTGATGACCGATGCCCGGCTGAGCGAAGCCCGTGAGTATGCGGTACAGCAAAATATTAATATTTTGCGTAACCGTGTGAACCAACTGGGTGTTGCCGAACCTCTGGTTCAGCGTCAGGGTTCTGATCGGATTGTGGTCGAACTGCCGGGTATTCAGGATACGGCCCGTGCTAAAGAAATTCTTGGTGCGACTGCTACCCTGGAATTCCGTCCGGTCAATACCAGTGTCGATGCGGCTTCTGCGGCGCAGGGACGTATTCCCGGCGACTCAGAAGTGAAAATGACCCGTGATGGCCAGCCGGTTGTGCTGTACAAACGAGTGATTCTGACCGGTGACCATATCACTGACTCTACCTCCAGCATGGATGAGTACAATCAGCCTCAGGTAAATATTTCCCTCGACAGTGCCGGTGGAAACATGATGTCTGATTATACCAAAGATAATATCGGCAAACCGATGGCGACCCTGTTTGTGCAGTATAAAGACAGTGGTAAGAAAGATGCCAAAGGCCGTGCGATTCTGGAGAAAGAAGAAGAAGTGATTAACGTGGCGAATATTCAGTCACGTCTTGGAAACAGCTTCCGTATCACCGGTATCAATAATCCGAACGAAGCCCGCCAGTTATCTTTACTGTTGCGTGCCGGTGCGCTGATTGCACCGATTCAGATTGTTGAAGAAAGGACCATTGGCCCGACGATGGGACAACAGAATATCAACCAGGGTCTGCATGCCTGCCTGTGGGGACTGATTGCATCCATTCTGTTTATGGTTATCTACTACAAAAAATTCGGTGTTATTGCTACCTCGGCGTTAATTGTAAACCTGATACTGATTGTCGGTATCATGTCCCTGCTGCCGGGTGCGACACTCACTATGCCGGGTATTGCAGGGATTGTACTGACCCTTGCGGTGGCAGTAGATGCTAACGTATTGATTAATGAACGTATCAAAGAAGAACTCAGAAATGGCCGCAGTGTTCAGCAGGCGATTCATGAGGGATACCGTGGTGCGTTCTCCAGTATCGTTGATGCCAATGTCACAACCCTGATCACCGCGATTATCCTGTATGCTGTCGGTACCGGATCAATCAAAGGATTTGCGATTACGACGGCCATTGGTGTGGCGACCTCCATGTTTACAGCGATTGTGGGCACACGTGCTATCGTGAACCTGCTGTATGGCGGCAAACGTATCAATAAGCTGTCAATTTAGGAGTGGGTAATGGCACAGCAATATGATGTTGAGCAACTAAATTATGGCCGTAAAGTGTATGACTTCATGCGCTGGGATTATCTGGCCTTCGCCATTTCCGGGTTACTGCTGGTAGCTTCTGTGATTGTTATGGGCGTCCGTGGCTTTAACTGGGGTCTGGACTTCACCGGTGGTACTGTTATTGAGATCACTCTCGAAAACCCCGGTGAACTGGATACTATGCGCCAGGCGTTGCAACACGCCGGCTTTATGGAGCCCCAGGTCCAGAACTTTGGCAGCAGCCGTGATGTCCTGGTGCGGTTATCGCCAAACGCCGGTAATTCCGGCCAGGAATTAGGCAATAAAGTGGTGTCTGTGATTAATCAGGCAACCCATCAGACGGCGGTGGTCAAACGGATTGAGTTTGTCGGTCCGAGTGTCGGCAGTGACCTGGCGCAGGCCGGGGCAATGGCGCTGCTGGTGGCACTGATTTGTATCCTGGTGTATGTCGGTTTCCGTTTTGAATGGCGTCTGGCGCTGGGGGCGGTACTGGCCCTTGCCCATGATGTCATCATTACTATGGGGATACTGTCTCTGTTCCATATTGAGATTGACCTGACGATTATCGCGTCTCTGATGTCGGTGATCGGTTACTCTCTGAATGACAGTATTGTGGTATCGGACCGTATCCGTGAGAACTTCCGTAAAATCCGTCGCGGAACGCCTTACGATATCGTCAACGTATCACTCACCCAGACCCTGAGTCGTACCATTATGACGTCGGCGACCACCCTGGTGGTTGTTCTGATGTTGTTCCTGTTTGGTGGTGAGTTGCTGAGAGGCTTCTCTCTGACCATGCTGATTGGTATTACTATCGGTACTGTGTCCTCTATTTATGTGGCTTCCGCGCTGGCGCTGAAGCTGGGCATGAAACGTGAACATATGCTGGTGCAGAAGGTCGAAAAAGAAGGTGCTGATCAGAAATCGCTGCTTCCTTAGTCGCGGTTTCCAGCGGTTCTGATAAAACAGGCAGCCTGATGCGGGTCACTTAAGGTGACCAGCATTGTTTTTAAAGGGGGCCCCCCGGGTTGCCTGTTCGTGTTCCGGCTGACGTCCCGGCGGCAGTTTCAGCATTCCCGGATGGCGGTACATGTGTTTCAGATGCTCCGGAACACCCCGATGAAACAGCCGTAATATCACTCTGCTGATACTCAGTTGGCAGGCCAGACAGTCCCCCTGACAGTTTTTATCTGGCCATTTCCGGTAATTTACTTCGCTGCGTTCACCGGTTACCAGACTCTGTCTGCTGTGCCAACGCTGACTAAACATGAAACCCTTTTATACCAGACAGTGGATCGTTTAACCGCTCGTTAAACGATCGGCATGGGTCTGTGCTGGCTGAACTGATGAGCAGGTTAATAAATCAGTAACGGAGTTTCTGTATAAGACTGAATCAGAGAGTGAGGATCCGCCGGTTTCGGTAACCCACAGTAAACAGTGATGTGAATAGTGATAAACAGGGCACTGACGGTGCCCTGATCGTTTTTTTAAAGAATGACTGACAGACTCTAAAGATCGTTTTTCACGACCACCTTATCCGCACCTGGCAAAGAATACACATTTTCCTGATACCACTTCTCAGACAATTTCGCCAGCGTACCATCTTGTTTTAGCGACCGGAGGATATTATCAATCTTACTGATCAGTACCGGGTCTTCCCCTTTTTTGTACAGAACAATGGTCGGAAACAGACCGACACTGGCTGAAGCTTTGATATTTAAAGGTACTTTCCTGATCAGTGACAGGTAGCCACCGATAGGATAGACAGCAGCGTCATATTCACCTGAATCGACCGAGCGGAACATATCTAAAGCGGATTCTTCACCTGAAGGTGTCAGCGTAATCGGGGTTGCCGGATGCGCACGGTTGTACTGCTCAATGACAGTATAACGGGCATCATTAACATTAATCGGGTTTAGTTTTTTATGCTTTTTGGCAATATCGTCCAGCGAGTTGATACTGTTATCATCTTTTCTTACAATCAGCCTTAAATCACTGATGCCGGTAGGCTGATGTGAATAATCAAAACTTTTTGCACGATCTTTATTCAGATAAAAATGGTTTGATGAAAGATCGTAAGCGCCCGTTTTGAGTCCGGTCAGAATAGCATCCTGAGACACGGTGCTGTAGGTGAATTTATATTCCGGCAATTTCTTCTGAATAATTTTCAGCAGATCACCATCATAACCTGAAATGACTCCGTTCTCATCCACATAAGAGAATGGATAGTTATTGCTATCCATAGCGACATTTATCTGTTGCGTAGCTGCCTGAGCAAAAGAGTAAAACGATGATAATGCCAGCCCTGAAACTATCAGAGCGCTTGCAAGTGACTTTTTAAATGACATGAGTATTCCTTTTAATATTTTGCCAGTGTTTTTTTAATAATAAGATCGATAGCGTTTGAAAAAAACAAACCCAGGACAACAAACACAATATAAACAATCAGGTAGGAGCCGACATAATTAAATGTCCGGGCTGAAATGATATTCGATTTAGCAACCACATCAATGACCCCGATGGTGGAAGCTAATGCCGAGTCTTTAATCAAATCCATTATAACGTTACAAAATTCCGGACTATTCGTGGCCATCATTTGTGGAAAAATAATTCGCCGAAAACTGCTGAACTGGGGAAGATTAACGGTTCTGGCAGCTTCTGATTGCCCGCTGTCTACTGAAAACCAGGCAGAACGAAAAAACTCAGAAAAATAACCAGAGTATACAAATACCAGTGAAGCAATTGCCGCCACATCCGCGGGTAATTTCAGTTTCCAGGCAGATACTCCGTGAATACCCATCAGGTTAAATACCGCAACCAGCAGATAAGGCAGGGTATAAAATACCATATACATCAGAACAATAACCGGGATGGAACGGGTCAGTGACAGGTAAAGGAAAATAATATTCTGCCAGATACGGTGTTTTACCTTCAGACTTATAAGGCAAACCACTCCGCCGGCAATCAGTGAGAATAATAATGATAACAGAATAATTTGCAGCGTTTCGCCTAATCCGCTAAGGATAAATGGCGTGGCGCTGAATAAAAATGACATATTCATACTATTTACCCGTAATGATCTGGTATTTATTTTCCAGAATCTTCAGCAGACCAGCAATGATCATACTGAGTAACCAGTAAATCAGTAGCGTGCTTATAAATGACTGAATTTGTAGCATTCCATAACTGGCATTAGAAATTCGCTTCGCCAGACCGAACACATCATTAATCCCCACCAGATTCACCACGGAAGTCATTTTTACAATGGTAATCAAAAGATTGGCAAAGCTTGCCACCGAAATTACACAAGCCTGCGGTAAAATGATTCTAAGAAACCCGGTCAGTGGCGGAATATTACTGGCAGTAATAGCTTCTGCCTGCCCGCTATCAACCGACCGAATTCCCGAGCGGATAATTTCAGAAAAATAAGCCCCGGCAATCGCCGCAATTGCCCCGATGGCATACCAGATATCACGGACAGCAGTGATGTCAGCGCCGGCTTTCTGCAACAGGAATTTGCCGCCAAAATAAAACAGCAGGATAACGATCGGGATAGGCGAAGCTCTCATCACTCCGGTATACAGGCCATACAGAGTTCTGCCCGCCACACCGCATGACCTCAGCGCCAGCAGCAGCAGTCCAGTCACAAAACCAGTCAGCACCGAAAACAGGATAATTTCCAGCGTGGTTCCCAACCCGAGCAATAATTTAATAAAAACTTCGCTGAAGATTTCCATATTAGTAATGCGTTACTTTATCAACAAAGTTACGGGTACGTTGATTTTTCGCCCCATGAAAAATCACCTGCGGCGTGTCAGATTCAATAATTTTCCCGTTTTCCATAAACACCACCTTACCGGAGACTTTTTCGGCAAAGGAAAATTCATGAGTCGAGATGATCATGGTCTGACCCGCAGCGGCAATCTTGCGGATAAGCTGTAAAACACCACCAATATTTTCAGGATCCAGCGCCGATGTGGGTTCATCAAGCAGTAAGATTTCTGGTTGCAAAGCCAGTGCTCTGGCGATACCTACCCGCTGTTTCTGGCCACCGGATAAATTTCGAGGGTATTCGTCGGCTTTGTCAGTCAGCCCCACTTCTTTTAAATAATTAACCGCAATTTCTTGTGCCTTGCGTGCTGCAATTTTCTTGCCGTAAATAATACCTTCGGTAATATTTTTCAAAGCGGTTAGATTATTAAATAAGTTATAGTTTTGAAAGACCATACCCGTTTTCTTCCGGATCTGTCCTTCCTGTTTTTTATTTTTAACCTCAAAGTCAATAGTAGTTCCTGATATTTCAAGGATCCCGCTATCGGCCGGTGATAATAAGTTAAGTGTTCTTAGGAGAGTTGTTTTCCCCGAACCACTCGGGCCAATCAGTGTGATTATTTCTCCCCGCTTTGCTTCCAGTGATACCTGACTGAGAATCTCTTTATTAGCTATTTTTTTCGTAAGGTTACGGGCAGAAAAAATTGTTTCCTGCGACATTATTCGTCTCTCCAGCCAAGATCTTTTGCCACCACGTCGATCAGTAGTTCCAGTGAACGGTTACTTAATCGGTAATCAGGCTCAATAGTGTGTGACTGGAAGGCGATATGAGTCGCACGCTCCAGCACACTGTCTTCCGCCAGTAAACGACCTACCTGGTCCGGGGTACCGTAATAAGCATCTTTAATGGTGGAAAATTCATTCAGGGCACAGTAATCCTGGCTGGCCGGATCGGTATATTTCTCTTCGAATTTTTTGATAAATCTTTCCAGCCATTGCTGGCCCTGACTGTGCTCATCGACGACCAGTACGGTGCGGGACACCATAATTCGCGGTTCCGTCCCTGCGGGTAATGCAGCCAGATAGCTGTCAATAATCCGATGCTGGATAGCCAGTAACGACATCTCTCCTCCGGCCACACGTGGCTGGGTCCGGGATAGCATCAGACCATATCCCGCGGCTCCTGCCTGAGCAGCGCCTTGCTCAGAAAACGTTGCCAGCCAGGTTTTCTGCTGCAAATTTTCCGGTGCCGGATAGAGTTGCTGTTTATTACGCAGAATTTCCTGAAACCGGGCAAAGTTATCACCAAAGATTTTCCGGCGATTCGCGGCCTGTAAACCGAAACCGTTAAACGTGGCATCGGTGGCTCCGCTACCCAGGCCCAGCTCCAGACGCTGGTTATGCAGTAAATTGAGTACGGTAGCGTCTTCAATCACCCGCAGAGGGTTTTCAAAGGACAGGGTAATTACTGCGGTACCGAGAGTAATGTTATTTGTGACCTGACCAGCGGCTGAAAGCAGGACAAACGGTGACGGTAAACCACCTTCTTCACGGTCAAAATGGTGCTGTGCTATCCAGGCATTATCGTATCCCAGCTTTTCCGCGAGTATAATTTGTTGCAGTGCAATCAGATAACGTTGCTGTGCAGAAGTATCATCCAGCAGACGGGTAAGAAAGCCTAACTGTTTTTTCTTGCTGACTAAAGACATAACCATACCATTAATTATTTCATTATTTATTTTCCTTTTTTAAATTATCAGTATTAAAAACCTGCCGCAATCCACTGCTAAATAACCTATTTTTCTATTGTTATGTGTTTTTTTGCTTTAGAGGTTTTTTTGATTTTGCTGATTTGTTTTTATGAGCTATTTGGTTTATTCCGTCATTGAATATGTATTTATTTCACGAAGGATTTGATGCCGGATAAAGATAAAAAATCACCCCGCATTGTTTTTAAAGGGGGGCGCGGATTACTCCGGCTGACGTCCCGGCGGCAGTTTCAGCATTCCCGGATGGCGGAATGTCAGTTCCATTTAAAAAGGGCTCCATGATAAACATGGAACCCTTTTATACCAGTCAGTGGATTTTTTAACCGATAGTTGAATGATTGGCAGTAGTCTGTGCGGGCGGCTTTTTTTAATCAGCGGGCCGGCGGATAATCGGGCCGGAACTGATGCACATTGACCAGCAGAGATTGCTGTGACCGGAGTGCTACCCCGTGCAGAGTAAAACGGACTTCACTGTCGGGAGGCAGCCTTTCCGGCTGGTACAATTCCTGCGGTGCCTGTTTCTGTGGCTGTGGGGTGCGGTAGTCCTGTGCCGAAGAGACTACCGACACGATTGCGCTGAGCTGAAAGGGCGGTAATACCTGCGTTCCGCTATTTTTCACCTGCAGCACCGGCTGGCTGCTGTCACTGTCAGACGTCAGTTGCAGTAACAACCTCGCCCTGTCAGCTTCCAGCACTACCGGGCTGCCGGCGGCCGGTAACAGCCAGGCTCCGTGGGTCGATTGTGCATTCAGCCGGTGCTGAAAGGCCAGGGCTGCTGATTGCTCAGACAAATGGCTCAGGGACTGGTTAAGCTGTCCGACCGTTGTGCCCAGCGTCTCTGCCGGACGGACGTTATGACTGCATCCGGCCAGCAGAAGTGAGGACATCACTACACCCGGTAGCGTTTTTTTCATCATCCGGGGTTAATCGCGGGGAATACGCAGTGCCTGGCCGGGGTAGATTTTGTCCGGGCTGGAGAGCATTGGCTTATTCGCGTCAAAGATTTTGTTATATTTACCGGCATCCCCGTAACAGTGCCTGGCAATTGCACTCAGAGTATCGCCGGATTTGACCGTATAAAACTCCGGTGCAGTTTCCGTATCGCTGCTGCTGATTTTGTCATCAACATGGGTGATACCCGCAACATTACCCACCGCAACCAGAATTTTTTCTTTCAGCTCCTGGCTCAGGCCGTCGCCGGAAACAGTGGCTGTGCCGTCGTTTACGGTCACTTTTACTTTGTCGCTGTCCGGTATTCCCAGTTTAGTCAGGTGATCCTGGATTTTAGTCCCTGCATCTGCAGAGACTGCATCCCATAGTTTCTCGCCTGCTTCTTTAACAAAACTAAATAATCCCATCATTCATCCTCAGGTTTCACGGTCTGTAAAATCGGGCTGCTACTCGTTAAGCATAGCGACTTATGGTTATAAGTAACAATAAGATGATTAGCCAAAAACAATATTACAGTCGCTGAATACATTTAGTTAACCCTGACTTCGCGTTACACTAGCGCTATTCAATATCAGTCTCCGGGAATATGCCATGCATTGTCCGTTTTGTGCCGCAGTGGACACCAAAGTTATAGACTCACGTCTGGTCAGCGAAGGATCATCTGTCCGGCGTCGCCGCCAGTGTCTGGTTTGTCACGAACGTTTTACCACTTTTGAAGTGGCTGAACTGGTGATGCCCAGAATTGTAAAAAGTGATGATGTCCGCGAACCTTTTGATGAAGAAAAACTGTTGCGCGGCATGATGAAGGCGCTGGAAAAACGGCCGGTCAGTGCTGATGATTTGGACAGTGCAGTTCACCGGATCAAAGCTCATTTACGGGCAACCGGCGAACGTGAGGTACCCAGTAAGATGCTGGGTAACCTGGTCATGGATGAATTAAAAATGCTGGATAAAGTCGCGTATATTCGTTTTGCTTCTGTATATCGCAGTTTTGAAGATATTCGTGAATTTGGTGAAGAGATTGCCAGACTACAGGACTGACAGCATGTCTGATGAAAAATATATGGCCCGGGCCCTTGAGCTGGCCAGCCGGGGACGTTTCACCACCGCACCTAACCCGAATGTAGGTTGTGTGATTGTCCGTGAAGGTAAGGTCGTGGGAGAGGGCTGGCACCAGCGTGCCGGTGGTCCTCATGCGGAAGTGCACGCTCTGCGTGCCGCCGGCGAACAGGCAAAAGGGGCAACCGCCTATGTGACCCTGGAGCCCTGCAGCCATTTTGGCCGTACGCCGCCGTGCTGTGATGCCCTGATTGCTGCCGGGGTCTCGCGGGTCGTTGCCGCTATGCAGGATCCGAATCCTCAGGTCGCTGGCCGTGGGTTGTACCGCTTACAGCAGGCGGGGGTTGAGGTCCGCCATGGCGTCATGTCACAGGCGGCAGAGGACATTAATCGCGGCTTTCTGAAACGGATGCGTACCGGTTTTCCCTGGCTGCAACTGAAATTAGGCGCCTCTCTGGACGGACGCACGGCGATGGCCAGTGGCGAAAGCCAGTGGATTACGTCTGCGGAATCCCGCCGTGATGTACAGCGTTTCCGTGCTGCCAGCCATGCGATCCTCAGCACCAGTGCCACAGTGATTGCCGATGACCCGGCACTGACCGTCCGGGCTCAGCAACTGGACAGTGACAGTCTGGCTCTGATGGGCGATAGCCGGGATATTCGTCAGCCAGTCCGGGTGATTATTGACCGTCAGCAGCAGTTATCTCCGGCATTACAGGTATTTTCTCAGCCGGGGGAAAGCTGGCTGATGCGCTCACAACCTGCCGGAGAATGGCCTGAGGACGTGCGACAGTTTGTTGTGCCTCAGCACCAGGGGGGCACCGACCTGGTAGCAATGATGATGCTGCTGGGACAACAACAGATAAACAGTGTCTGGACTGAAGCCGGGCCGACCCTGGCCGGAGCATTGCTGCGTGCCGGGCTGGTAGATGAAGTGATTGTTTATCTTGCCCCGAAGCTGTTGGGGAATGAGGCCAGAGGCCTGTGTGCTTTACCCGGCATGACCGCGTTAAAGGATGCGCCGGCCTTCCGTTTTGAAGATGTGCGCCGTATTGGCCCTGATTTGCGGGTTATTTTACGTCCTGATTAAGAGTTTGCGCAAAAGCGAGAGCAGAGCGCTAAAGAGTATGCTAAAATTCGCCCCCCTTGCCGGGCGACCCAACTAATACCTGAAAGGAAACCTATGAAAATTATTGAAGCTGCAGTAGCAACACCCGACGCAAATATTGCCATTGTGATTGCCCGTTTTAATAACTTTATTAATGACAGCCTGCTGGAAGGTGCGATTGATGCGCTGAAACGTATTGGTCAGGTGAAGGCTGATAACATTACTGTGGTCTGGGTTCCGGGCGCTTATGAATTACCACTGGCAGCCCGTGCGCTGAGTAAAACCGGCAAATATGATGCGGTGATCGCACTGGGAACGGTAATCCGTGGTGGTACGGCTCACTTTGAATTTGTCGCCGGTGAAGCCAGTTCAGGTATCGCCAGTGTGGCAATGAACAGTGATATTCCGGTGGCATTCGGAGTATTAACAACCGAAAATATCGAGCAGGCTATTGAGCGTGCTGGTACTAAAGCGGGTAATAAAGGTGCCGAAGCGGCACTGACCGCACTTGAAATGATTAATGTATTAAAAGCTATTAACGCCTGATTTTAAGGGGAATTTTGTGAAACCTGCTGCTCGCCGCCGTGCCAGGGAGTGTGCCCTTCAGGCACTGTACTCCTGGCAGTTATCCAACAATGACATTGCCGATGTGGAATACCAGTTTCTGGCGGAACAGGACGTCAAAGATGTTGATGTTAACTACTTCCGTGAATTACTGGCAGGTGTCGCGACCAACAGCGCCTATCTTGATGATTTGATGAAACCTTACCTGTCCCGTCGTCTTGACGAACTGGGGCAGGTGGAAAAAGCGGCCCTGCGTATCGCGCTCTATGAGTTAAGCAAACGCTCGGATGTGCCTTATAAAGTTGCTATCAATGAGGCTATTGAACTGGCGAAAGTGTTCGGTGCGGAAGACAGCCACAAATTTGTAAATGGTGTTCTGGATAAAGCAGCGCCACAAATTCGTCCTAATCGCAAGTAACGATCTTAAGGCCGGTTCTCCGGCCTTTTTTATACCTGTTTTTAACTTACCTGCTGAGTGAACCCGCTTATGTCCTGTGGCGAATTTGAGCTCATTGCTCGTTATTTTAATCGTGTCACCAGTTCCCGTCGCGATGTGGTTAAAGGCATCGGTGATGACTGTGCTTTGCTGGCAGTCCCTGAAAAAAAGGTACTTGCTATCAGTACTGATACTCTGGTGGAAGGTATACATTTTTTACGGGATATTCATCCGTCAGATCTGGGTTACAAAGCGCTGGCTGTTAATCTGAGTGATCTGGCGGCGATGGGGGCTGACCCGGCGTGGCTGACTCTGGCACTGACCCTGCCATCCGCGGATGAAGACTGGCTGCAGGCCTTCAGTGACAGCTTATTTGAGCTGCTGGATTACTACGATATGCAGCTGATTGGCGGGGATACCACCCGAGGTCCGCTGAGCATGACGCTGGGGATCCATGGGCTGGTACCGACAGGACGGGCACTGAAACGCTCAGGTGCTAAACCCGGCGACTGGATTTTTGTTACCGGAACCCTGGGAGACAGTGCTGCCGGACTGTCCCTGTTACAACACCATCATAAAATAGCCGATCCTGCTATCCATGAAGCCCTGATCAAACGCCATCTGCGCCCGGTGCCGCGCATCCTTCAGGGCCAGGCCTTGCGTGACCTGGCAACATCAGCAGTCGACATTTCTGACGGCCTGTTATCTGACCTCGGTCATATTCTCAGAGCCAGCCGCGTCGGTGCCAGGCTGAATATTGATGCTATTCCGCTTTCATCGGCGCTGCTGGACGGTTTTGATAAACCGCAGGCCTTGCGCTGGGCACTGAATGGCGGAGAAGATTATGAGCTATGCTTCACCGTGCCGGAAGTTAACCGCGGTGCACTGGCCGTCGCCCTTGACCATCTGGGGACGGGGTATCATTGTATCGGGCAGATAGCCCCTGAAGCGGACGGGCTGGTATTGCTGGAACAGGGCAAGCCGGTTAAAGCTGACCTGAAAGGATATGATCATTTTGGCAGAAAATAGACGACAAATACTTTCACGTATTCATCTGAGTAATCCCTGGCACTTGCTGGCTACCGGTTTTGGCAGCGGACTGAGTCCGGTCATGCCAGGTACTGCGGGGTCACTGGCAGCCCTGCCATTCTGGTATTTGCTGATCCTGCTGCCTCAGGATATTTATTATCTGGTGGTCCTGTTCGGGATTTGTGTGGGTGTTTACCTGTGTCACCGTACCGCGAAGGATATGGGGGTCCATGATCATGGCAGTATTGTCTGGGATGAGTTTATCGGGATGTGGATCACCCTGATGGCGATCCCTAATCATCACTGGCAATGGGTGGCGGCTGGCTTTGTCGTTTTCCGGGTGCTGGATATGTGGAAACCCTGGCCTATTCGCTGGTTTGACCGAAATGTCGGTGGCGGGATGGGGATTATGATTGATGATATTGTGGCGGGGATACTCTCTGCTGCGCTGCTGTTTGTCGTGGCCCGTTATTTTCCGACGCTGTTACCGGTCTGACGCTGTCCTCTTGTGTACCGGAAACTGTACGGACAGGGCAGTCAGCCCTGTCCGCCATCAGGCGGTTACTGGTTCAGCCACTCAGTAATTGCTGACTGAATGCCTTCGGCATCCAGGCCCAGATCCTGACGGATTTCTTCCTGAGTTCCCTGAGGAATAAATTTATCCGGCAGACCCAGATTTAAAACCGGTATCATACGCCGGGCAGCCATCAATACTTCATTCACTCCACTGCCAGCGCCGCCACTGATTGCACCTTCTTCCAGCGTCACAATACTTTCATGCTGTCCGGCGATTTGCAGGATCAGAGCATTATCCAGCGGTTTCACAAAACGCATATCCACCAGGGTGGCATTCAGGGCCTCTGCTGCGGCTTCTGCTTCCGGTAACAGGGTACCGAAGTTAAGAATAGCCAGTTTCTCGCCCTGGCGTTTAATCACCCCTTTACCCAGCGGCAGTAATTCGGCAGCACGGCTATCCAGCCCACGACCAGTCCCCCGCGGATAACGGACCGCGGCCGGCCCCTGCTGATAGTGGTAGCCCGTATGCAGCATATCCCGGCATTCATTCTCATCACTGGGTGTCATGATCAAAAGCCCGGGGATACAACGCAGGAAAGCAATATCAAATGCGCCCTGGTGAGTCTGACCGTCAGCACCGACAATGCCGCCACGATCGATAGCAAACAACACCGGCAGTTTCTGGATCACCACATCATGGATCAACTGGTCATAAGCACGTTGCAGGAAAGTTGAGTAGATAGCGACTACCGGCTTATATCCACCCACAGCCAGACCGGCAGCAAAGGTCACCGCATGTTGTTCAGCAATCGCAACATCAAAATATTGCCGCGGATATTCCCGTGAAAAACGTACCATTCCGGACCCTTCACGCATCGCCGGAGTCACAGCCATCAGCTTACTGTCTGTCGCCGCAGTTTCGCATAACCAGTCACCGAAAACCTGCGAGTAGGTTGGCGTGCCACCCTTGCTCTTGGGTAACTCCCCCCTCGCCGGGTCAAATTTAGGCACAGCATGCCATGCAATAGGATCTTCTTCTGCCGGGGCGTAGCCTTTGCCTTTTTTAGTAATGATATGCAGGAACTGTGGTCCTTTCAGGCTGCGCATATTGGTTAATGCGCTAACCAGTCCTGTGACATCGTGCCCGTCCACCGGACCAATATAGTTAAAGCCCAGTTCTTCAAATAACGTCCCCGGAGAAACCATCCCTTTCAGGTGCTCTTCGGTGCGTTTTACCAGTTCTTTAATCGGGGGCAGGCCGGTCAGTACCCGTTTCCCGCTTTCACGCAACCATGAATAAGTTTTACCGGACAGGATCTGTGCGACACGGTTATTCAGTGCGCCGACATTTTCTGAGATAGACATGTCGTTATCGTTCAACACAACTAACATATCAGGCTTGATATCACCCGCATGGTTCATGGCCTCAAACGCCATTCCGGCGGTCAGGGCTCCATCGCCAATCACACAGACAGTACGGCGCCCGGCGGCTTCTTTTTCTGCGGCAACCGCCATTCCCAGCCCGGCACTGATGGAGGTGGAAGAGTGTCCGACACTCAGCACGTCATGCTCACTTTCTTCACGCCACGGAAACGGATGCAGGCCATTTTTCTTACGGATAGTCCCGATGCGGTCACGGCGACCGGTCAGAATTTTATGCGGATATGCCTGATGCCCTACGTCCCAGATCAGGTGATCAAAAGGGGTGTTATAGACATAATGCAAAGCCACCGTCAGTTCCACGACCCCCAGGCCTGAGGCAAAATGTCCGCTGGACTGGCTGACACTGTCAAGCAGGTACTGGCGTAACTCATTGCACAGGGCCGGGAGTTTCTCTTTTGGCAATAGACGTAATTCCTGCACTGTGCCTGCCAGCGCCAGTGTCGGGTATTGGGTGGTATCAAAACTCATCAGTGACTCATTATAGATGTTATTTATCACGTTCAATTATATAACCCGCCAGGGCCCTTAATAATGCCGTATCTAAAGATTGTGCGGCGAGTCGATCCAACGCTTCTATGGCTTCCTGGTGTAAAAGCCGGGCTTTCGCCCGCGCACCGTCCAGCCCCAGTAATGCCGGATACGTGCTTTTTCCCAGCGCCAGATCAGCGCCCTGGCGTTTACCGATAACGTCTGTATCGCCGACAACATCCAGAATGTCATCCTGCACCTGAAAGGCAAGGCCGATGGCATTGGCGTAACAGTCGAGGTCCGGCAGCAGGGCTCTGCCGCGTTCACCGGCAGATAAAGCCCCGAGCCGGACGGCGGCGCGGATCAATGCGCCGGTTTTATGGCGGTGGATAGTTTCCAGCGCCTCTAAAGAAACGGACTGACCTTCGGCGGCCAAATCCAGTGCCTGACCACCACACATCCCGCCGGCACCACTGGCGGCAGCCAGTTCAGAAATCATTGCCAGCCGTGACTGGTCTGAAACACCCGGCATTGGCTTGTCAGCCAGTGCCGTAAAGGCGACAGTTTGCAGGGCATCACCGGCGAGTATTGCTGTATCTTCACCGAATGCGATATGGCAGGTGGGTTTACCCCGGCGCAATGCATCGTCATCCATTGCCGGTAAGTCATCATGGATCAATGAATAGGCATGAATACATTCAATGGCCGCCGCCGGAATATCCAGCGCCTGTGGCGGTGTTCCCAGCATTTCGCCGGTGGCATAGACCAGAAACGGACGCATCCGTTTGCCGCCTAACAATACGCCGTATTGCATTGCCTCTGCCAGAGGAGAACTCTGAAAAGGCAGGTCACGCAGTAGTATTGTTAATGCATTATCTACCCGCTGACGGCAGGTGGTGAGTAAGGTCGAAAAATCCATTAATTCTTTTCCGGGCTAAAAGCAGTTAACTCAGCGTCATTATCCGGTTTGAGCAGGATTTGTACCCGTTGCTCGGCTTTTTGTAACGTTTGCTGACCGGTTTTTGCCAGTTTAACCCCTTTTTCGAATTCATTCAGGGCTTCTTCTAACGGTAATTCCCCCGTCTCCAGACGCCGGACGATAGTTTCCAGTTCCTGTAAAGCGCTTTCAAAGCTGACAGAGGGTTCGGTTTTTTTTGGCATAGTCAGTACCGGCTCAATGAGTTATTTAATCATTTGTGGTCGCTTATGGTAGCTGACCATGAACGATTAGCAAAATGATCAATGTGACGGAGGTAGCAGAAGCAGACTCTTAACAAAGGTGATATACTTGTGCATCCTGGACGCGGGGCAAGAAATTGCCGCCCGCAGTACCCTGATTTTAACAGTTAAGTGTGTATTTATTAACACTTATTTCCCAGAATAAGCCTGTGCCGCCATGAAGTTTATCATAAAACTGTTTCCGGAAATTACGATTAAGAGTCAGTCCGTACGACTGCGTTTTATTAAAATTCTTAACGGAAATATTCGCAATATCCTGAAAACCATCGACGAAGAAATTAAAATCGTTCGTCACTGGGACCATATTGTTGTCCGCTCTAAGCGGGAAGATCTGAAACCGGTTATCGCCGAAGAACTGACCCGTATCCCCGGAATCCATCATATTCTGGCGGTTGAAGAACAGACCTATACGGATGTCCATAATATCTTTGAGCAGACTCTCGCTTTATACGGTGACAGCCTGCAAGGGAAAACATTCTGTGTGCGCGTAAAGCGTCGCGGTAAACACGATTTCAGTTCCCAGGACGTGGAACGTTATGTCGGTGGCGGTCTGAACCAGAATATTGCCTCTGCTTCCGTGAAACTGACCCATCCGCAGGTGACCGTTCATCTGGAAATTGAAGATGACCGTCTGTTACTGATTACTGAGCGTTATGAAGGTATCGGTGGCTTCCCTATCGGTACCCAGGAAGACGTATTATCCCTGATTTCCGGCGGGTTTGATTCCGGGGTTTCCAGCTATATGCTGATGCGCCGTGGCTGCCGTGTACATTACTGCTTCTTTAACCTCGGCGGAGCAGCCCACGAGATTGGCGTACGTCAGGTCGCACACTATCTGTGGAACCGTTTTGGGCGCTCGCACCGTGTGCGCTTTGTGGCGATCGATTTTGAGCCGGTAGTCGGTGAAATCCTCGAAAACGTTGATGACGGTCAGATGGGGGTGGTACTGAAGCGGATGATGGTACGTGCGGCCTCTATGGTGGCAGAGCGCTATGGTGTCCAGGCGCTGGTGACCGGTGAAGCCATTGGCCAGGTCTCCAGCCAGACCCTGACTAATTTACGTCTGATCGATAATGCCAGTGATACGCTGATCCTGCGGCCACTGATTTCCCATGACAAAGAACATATTATCAATCTGTCCCGAGAGATCGGTACTGAAGACTTTGCCCGCACTATGCCGGAATACTGCGGTGTGATTTCCAAAAGCCCGACGGTCAAAGCCATCAAGAGCAAAATTCTTGCCGAAGAGGAGAAGTTTGACTTCAGTATCCTTGATAAGGTGGTGCAGGAAGCCAGCAACCTCGATATCCGGGAAATTGCAGAGCAGACCGCCGATGAAGTGGCTGAGGTCGAGACAGTAGCATCCTTTGCCGGGAATGACAGTATTCTGGATATCCGTTCCATCGATGAGCAGGAGGACCGGCCTCTGCATGTCGGAAATGTTGATATTCAGTCACTGCCGTTCTATAAGCTGAGCAGTCAGTTCGCCGGACTTGACCAGAGCCGGACCTGGTTATTGTATTGTGAACGCGGAGTGATGAGCCGTTTGCAGGCCTTGTACCTGCACGAGCAAGGCTACACCAATGTGAAAGTTTATCGTCCTTAACCGTATGTTGTGCTAAAAAAGCCCGCGCCAGTTCACTGCCGCGGGCTTTTTATTAGCTGCCGGTTTCCTGATAATTATAGATACCGGGGGCCAATACCAGTGGCTCAGCAACCGCCCTGGCGGTGTCATGTCCCGCCAGCAAATCAATTAATTTCAGCGCAAAATCTATCGAGGTGCCCGGCCCCTGGCTGGTCAGCAGGTTAACCCGTGGATCCCAGACAACCCGGCGCTCCATCCATTGTTGCGAAGGGATTAATGACTGTAGTCCGGGGAAACCGGTCATGTTTCCGACGGGGAAAAGGTTGTGGGCTGCCAGTACTTTGCCCGGGGCGGCACAGATGGCGGCAACGATTCTGCCGGTCACATGAAACTGACGTACGGTTTCAATTAATAGCAGGCTGTCACTGAAAGTTTCAGCACCCCGATCGCCGCCCGGCAGAACCAGTGCGTCGAAAGGCTGGTCTGCGACCGACACCAGTGTGGTATCGCATTGCAGACGGACTCCCCGCGAACAGATCATCAGTGTTTCGCCGTCACTTTCCACACTGGCTGTGGTGACCTGAATCCCGGCCCTGACCAGCAGATCGATAACCGTTACGGCTTCTGTTTCTTCACTACCATGTGCCAGGCATACCAGCACTGATTTGGGCGTGCCCATGGGCAGACTCCTTAGATTTTACAAGTTGATATAAGGTCCGGTGCGCCGGGAGAGCAATGCCGAATTCCGTGGCCTTACGCAACAGATAACCGGTGATATAGTTAATTTCGGTGCTGCGGCCTGCCTGGATATCCTGCAGCATCGACGAGTAATTTCCGGCGCTGTGTTCTGCTACATGAATCACGTTACTTTGTAATTGCTGTGCATCGGCGTGCAGATTTGCTCTGGCCATCACTGCCGCCAGTTCTTCACAGAGCTGGCGGATCTCGTCCTGATGCTGTAACAGCCCGCCGTTCCTGCAATTATATTTAATGGTTAGCGGGTTAATAACGCAATTTATCGCCAGTTTCTGCCAGCATGCAGGCAGAATATCATTGTGCCAGGCGACATCCGGTAATGCAGTATGCATCAGGTCAGCTAACGGGCTGAGCTGGCTTTCATTACGTGCCACGGGGCCGATATGGGTAATACCGTGGGAGACATGAATAACCTGTCCGCGGCTCCGGTACGACGAGTGAGTGGTGATAGCCCGTAATACGGGCTGACTGAGTGCCGGTAATTCGTCAATAACCCCCATACCATTATGCATCAGCACGATAGTGCACTGGGCCGGCAGCAGCGGCAGCAGCTGCTGAATCGCATTTGAAATCTGTGCGGCTTTCAGGGTGACCAGCAGCAGTTCTGTTTCGGCTAACAAGGCCGGGTTATTGGCCGGAAAAATATGGCGGTATACTTCACCTTCAGGGCTGGTGATATGGACGGTGGTATGGGGATGGGCCACACGTAACCAGCCTTGTACCTGATGCCCCTGACGGCTCAGGGCGGAAAGCCAGATTTGTCCTAAGGCACCGCAGCCCAGTACGGTTATATTCATGGTTACTCCAGGGTGTCAGCAGCGGTAAACCGTTTTTTAGCCAGCGAATGCCCTTTTCTGAAGCGGGGCATTTTTTTACCGCGTCAATCTGCGTATTATGCATGGCAAACCAGAGTCAGGAGAAGTAAAGATGCCATCTTTCGATATTGTTTCTGAAGTAGAACTTCAGGAAGTGCGTAATGCGGTGGAAAACGCCAGCCGTGAACTGTCTACCCGTTTTGATTTTCGTAACGTTATTGCCAGCGTTGAATTAAATGAAAAGAACGAAACCATTAAGGTCAGTTCTGAGTCTGATTTCCAGGTAAAACAACTGGTCGATATTCTGCGTGAAAAACTGCTGAAGCGCGGCATTGAAGGCGCTGCACTGGAAGTGCCGGACGAGATAGAACATAGCGGAAAAAGCTGGACAACAGAGGCCAAACTGAAAAAAGGTATTGAGTCGGATGTGGCGAAAAAAATCGTCAAGCTGATCAAAGACAGTAAACTGAAAGTTCAGACCCAGATTCAGGGCGAATCACTGCGCGTGACGGGAAAATCACGTGATGATCTGCAAGGGGCAATGAATCTGGTACGTAACGGCAATCTGGGGCAGCCGTTTCAGTTTAAAAACTTTCGCGATTAATCGATAGCAGTCATAAAAAAAGCGCGACCCTTCCGGCGTCGCGCTTTTTTTTGCCTGTCGGCTGACAGGGCAGGGCATTAAGCGGGCTGCGGCTGATAGTCTGCAACCAGGGTTTCCAGCGCCTCGCGGCTGGTTACTTTGCTGTCAATTTTCACATAAATGCTGTTTTCTGCCGGTACCATCATCACCGAAGAGACTCCCGGCACCGCCGCCAGTTTTTTTTCCAGTCCTGCGGCATGTTGTAAATTACCGGACACCAGACGCAGGCTACTGACGTAGGGGGGCTCTTGCATGGTCAGGCTGACCAGCAGCCAGACAACGGCCAGCAACGTGCCTGCCAGGAATACGGTTTGAGCATCAATATGGCCAAAAATCCAGCCACCGAGGCTACCGCCAATCGCAACCCCGATAAACTGGCTGGTGGAGTAGACGCCCATTGCCGTGCCTTTATAGCCGGCCGGTGATTCCTTACTGATCAATGAGGGAAGAATGGCTTCCATCAGGTTAAAGGCAAAGAAAAAGACCTGTACTCCGACAACCAGGGTCCAGAAGTGGGTGCCTGCGCCCCACAGAATAATTTCGGCGATCACCAGTAGCGCAACACAGCTGACAAAGACCGCCTTCATCTTACGTTTTGCTTCGGCAATTATAATAAAAGGCAATACGGCGACAAAGGAAATCAGCATGGTGGCCAGGTAGACTTTCCAGTGCTCTGACGGAGGCAGACCGGCATTTTCGAATTGTCCCGGCAGTGCTACAAAACTCGACATCAGCAGAATATGCAGGCACAGGATACCGAAGTTCAGTTTCAGCAGGCGCGAACTGCCAAGGACTTTTCTGAAACTGCCTTTAACCATCCCCGACTCGCGGTTAAGCATATGGCCGGTGGCAGAAGGGACTATCAGTAAAGTAATAACGATACCCGCTGCCGCAAGGATAGCTATCATCCAGAACAGCGCATGTAATCCCAGTAAATGGGTGACTACCGGGCCGACGACCATCGCAATAGCAAAGGTGATGCCGAAGCTGATACCGATAAAAGCCATCGCTTTGGTACGATTTTGTTCGCGGGTTAAATCTGATAACAGGGCCATAACCGCGGCGGCGATTGCTCCGGAACCCTGTAAGGCACGGCCGAGGATGATGCCCCAGATTGAACTGCTGAGGGCCGCAATTATACTGCCGAGGACAAACAATAATAAACCACCGACAATTAATGGCTTACGGCCAATACGGTCTGACAGCAAACCGAAAGGGATCTGGAAGACTGCCTGAGCTAAGCCATAGATACCAATCGCCAGACCTATAAGTGTTTCTGATGCTCCCTGCAGGGCCATCCCGTAAGTGGTCAGCACTGGCAGAACCATAAACATTCCAAGCATTCTAAGGGAAAACACCGTGCCAAGGCCCCATGTCGCTCTTAATTCGAGGGGCGTCATTTTATTATCGTTCATTAAAACCTCTTTTCATTTCCTGACGCTATAGTAAGGGGCGAAGCCTGACGGGTAAAATAATAGTTCTTAACCAGAGGTAACAAAAAAGAAAAAAGGCGCGAGATTCGCGCCTTTTTTGCCTCGGGTCCGAGGGGGGTTACCACACGTAAGTCAGTAAATCTTTCGATGCCGGGGTCATAAAATCGACAGACATCATAACGCTAAGGGCTGTGATAGCGACAATCGAAAATACAAACAGCTTACGTGCCCAGACACGATCGTCATTACTGCTTTTATAGCCGGTCAGGGCCATTCCCAGCCACCAGACGCTGACTGCTGCGGCAACTACCAGATATTTATAGCCTGCATACCCCCCGAGAGACAGCATCAGGGTCGCAATCATAAACGCCAGAATATATAAGGTGATATGATTTTTCGCCACCGAGATACCTTTCACGACCGGCAGTACCGGAATATTTGCCGCCTGATAATCTTTAAAACGGTAGATGGCAATCGCATAGGAGTGGGGCATCTGCCATAAACTAAAGATAGCGAGCAAAATAAGGGCACCGGCATCAAACTCATTACTTACGGCACAATAACCGATCACCGGAGGCGCAGCCCCCGACAGGCTGCCGATTAATGTACCGTACACCGAGTGACGCTTCATATACAGGCTGTAGATGCCGACGTATACAATGAAACCAGCCACTGACAACCACATAGCCAGTGGGTTGGCGCCAAAGTACAGCAACGCAAAGCCAGCAATACCTAATAAGGTTGCATAAACCAGACTGGTTTTCGCGGAAATGAGCCCTTTTACCAGCACCCGGTTCCTGGTTCTCTCCATTTTTCGGTCTATGTCGCGGTCAATCACGTTGTTAAACACGCAACCTGATGCAACCACCAGTGATACACCGGCCAGTGATATGAGAAACAGGGTGTAATTAATGCTGCCTTTCGAGGCCAGCAGAAAACCCCCTATCACAGAAATTAAATTTCCGAAAATAATTCCTGGTTTTGTAACTTGCAGGTATTGCTTAATCATTACGGTTAACTCTGTTAGTGGGGCATCATGTTGTAGTTAAGGTTCCACATGATCCACAGTGAGCCAACAACAACAATCAAAATGATGACTGCTGAGAAGACCAGTGCTACCAGGTTCCATCCGCCTTCTGACTTACGGTCCAGATGCAGGAAGTACACCAGGTGAACCACTATCTGTACCACGGCACAGATAACGACCACTGCCAGAATAGTGTTCTTCGCAGCACCGCCATCCATCACCATCCAGAAGGGGATAGCCGTCAGGATGACAGAAAGAATGAAGCCGATAACATATGACTTCACACTCCCGTGAGATGCGCCATGTTCGGTTACTGAATGGTTCATTACATGGCCCCCATCAGATAGACAATGGTAAATACACAAATCCATACCACATCCAGGAAGTGCCAGAACAGGCTCAGGCACATGATACGGGTACGGTTTGTCGCCGTCAGACCACGGGTTCCTACCTGGAACATCAGGACCAGCATCCAAATCAGACCACAGGTCACGTGCAGACCATGAGTACCGACTAAGGTAAAGAATGCTGACAGGAAGCCACTGCGCTGCGGGCCCCAGCCTTCTGCAATCAGGTTATGGAACTCGTTAATTTCCATACCGATAAATCCGAGACCAAACAGGAACGTCAGCAACAGCCAGCCCAGTACGGCGCCTTTACTGTTGCGGTTCATGCCAATCACGGAAAAACCATAAGTAATAGAGCTCAACAGCAGTAAGGCTGTTTCACCCAGTACATAAGGCAGTTCAAAAAAGTCTTTACCTGAAGGGCCGCCAGCCGTGCTGTGGACCATGACCGCATACGTCGCAAACAAGGTTGCAAAGATAATGCAGTCACTCATCAGGTAGATCCAGAAACCAAAAACTTTATTGGCTCCTGCATCGTGATGCCCATGGTCCCCATGGGCGTCGTGGTGTTTAGTGAGAGTTTCAGAAGACATTATTTCACACCCGCTTTGCTAAGTTCTTCAAAGTGCCGGTTTTCGATCCGCTCAATTTCTTCAACAGAGACATAGTAATCCACGTCTTCGTCGAAACTTTTGCCGATCCACAATGCAATCATCGCCAGGAAAGACAGGCCAGCCAGCCACCAGATCCACCAGATCATTGCAAAACCGAAGATGGTTGCAAACAGGGCGATCACGACCGGAATACCACTGTTTTTCGGCATATGAATTTCTTCATAATGGGCCGGTTTTTTATAAGCTTCACCGCGTTCTTTCATTTCCCAGAAAGCATCACGTTCATGCACCTCCGGAATCACGGCAAAGTTATAGAATGGCGGAGGAGAAGAGCATGCCCAGTCCAGGGTACGGCCACCCCATACATCACCGGTCAGATCCCGGTTTTGTTCACGGTCACGGACCGATACCCAGAACATAATGACCTGACAAAGGATCCCGATAGCAATCAGACCGGCACCACAGGCCGCAACAACCAGCAGCGGGTGGAACTGAGGATCAATATTCTGGCTCAGACGGCGGGTCATCCCCATAAAGCCCAGAGCATACAGCGGCATAAAGGCAACGAAGAAACCGATAATCCAGAACCAGAAGGCACGTTTACCCCAGGTTTCATTCAGAGTGAAGCCAAAGGCTTTCGGGAACCAGTAACTGACACCTGCCATACAACCGAAGACCACACCACCGATAATAACGTTATGGAAGTGCGCAATCAGGAACAGGCTGTTATGCAGGACGAAGTCGGCACCGGGAACTGCTAACAGTACCCCGGTCATACCACCGACCGAGAAGGTGACGATAAAGCCAACGGTCCACAGCATCGGTGCCGTCATCTGAATGCGGCCCTGATACATAGTGAACAACCAGTTAAAGATTTTAACCCCGGTAGGAATGGCGATAATCATCGTCATAATACCGAAGAAGGCGTTAACGTTGGCCCCGGCACCCATTGTAAAGAAGTGGTGCAGCCAGACGATAAACGACAGAACGGTAATCGCAACGGTTGCCCACACCATAGAGGTGTAACCAAACATGCGTTTTTTGGCGAAGGTCGCAGTAACTTCCGAGAACACACCAAACACCGGCAGCACCAGAATATACACTTCCGGATGGCCCCAGACCCAGATCAGGTTGACGTACATCATCATGTTGCCACCCATTTCGTTGGTAAAGAAATGGAAGCCCAGATAGCGGTCAAGGGTCAGCAGTGCCAGAGTGACGGTTAATACCGGGAACGCTGCAATGATCAGTACGTTAGTACATAACGAAGCCCAGGTGAAAATAGGCATTTTGAACATTGTCATACCCGGGGCACGCATCTTCAGAATAGTGACGAAGAAGTTAATCCCGGTCAGGGTAGTACCAATCCCTGACAGCTGCAGGCTCCATATCCAGTAATCAACCCCGACCCCCGGACTGTACTCTGCACCTGACAATGGCGGATAAGCCAGCCAGCCGGTCTGAGCAAATTCACCCACACCCAGTGACAGGTTAACCAGCACCACACCGATAGCGGTAAACCAGAAGCTGAGGTTATTGAGGAACGGGAAGGCAACGTCACGTGCACCAATCTGTAACGGAACGGCGATGTTCATCAGACCGACCACGAACGGCATCGCGACGAAGAAAATCATAATCACGCCGTGGGCGGTAAAGATTTGGTCGTAGTGATGAGGCGGCAGAAAGCCTGCTTCCCCGGCAGAGGCCAGCACCTGCTGGCTACGCATCATGATAGCATCGGCAAAACCACGCAACAGCATGACGAAAGCCAGAATGATATACATGATACCGAGTTTCTTATGGTCCACAGAGGTAATCCACTCAGACCACAGATACTTCCACTTACCGAAGTAAGTGATGGCGGCCAGAAGAGCAACACCGCCAATGATAATCGCAGCGCAGGTGACCATGACGATAGGTACGTCCAGTGGTATCGCTGCTAAGCTTAATTTTCCTAACATGCTGTTATTCCCCTGCTCCGGCGGAAGCTGCGTGATCCATGTTCATGCCCTGATGGGAGGACATGTCCATTTTCCCGTCATGTGTCATAAACTTATCAACGACCTGCCTGAACAGATCAGGATTAGCTGTTGAGAAGTACTCCACCGGGTTGTTTTCACTTGGTGCAGCCAGTTTATTGAAGTCATCCATAGTGGTCAGAGTGGCAGGTGCTGCTTTCACTTTGTCGACCCACTGCCGGAATTCCGCATCGTCTTTGGTCGCAATGGCTTTAAATTTCATGCCAGAGAAACCGCGACCACTGAAGTTAGAAGAAATACCGTCAAAAATACCTGGTTCATTCGCAATCAGGTGCAGTCGGGTCTGCATACCTGCCATAGCGTAGATCTGGCTGCCAAGGGTAGGAATAAAGAAGGAGTTCATGACCGAGTTTGAGGTGATTTTGAAACTGACCGGTGTATTTGCCGGGAAGGCAATCTGGTTAACCGTTGCAATTCCTTGCTCAGGGTAGATAAACAACCATTTCCAGTCGAGGGCAATAACGTCAATTTCAACAGGTTTTACATCGGAAGCAATGGGTTTACTTGGCTCGAGAGCGTGGGTTGATTTCCATGTCAACACACCAAGGAAGATGATGATGAGGATTGGAATTGTCCAAACGACAGCTTCAATCTTATTAGAGTGCGACCAGTTAGGTGAATATTTAGCATTCGTATTGGATGCCCGATACTTCCAGGCAAATACGATAGCCATTAAGACTGCCGGGATGACGACCACTAACATTAAGCCAAAGGCTGTCAAAATCAGTGAGCGTTGCTCCAGTGCAATCTGACCTTTAGGATTTAACAATGCACTATCACAGCCACTAAGCAAAATAGCACCGGTGATAAGTGACAAAATCCCCAAACTTTTATTGTATTTCCTGAGTCTCATTTAACGACCTCAATGACAAAGGGCTTATTGTCGTTTAAGTGTGGCGGCATTTTACGGCAAGGTTTATAAACTGTAAACCATATTGAATTTATGTCAGTAAGTTGTGGCTACATATTGCAAGGAATTTAACAAATGTGGTGGGGGCATTGAAATGATCAAGGACATCAAAGGATTGGCTTAATATAACCAGACGACAATAACCCCGTAGTTAATGTTCTTTATTGCTATAAGTATCGATATTAATTATCAATTATTTAACACTTTGCCTATTTATTTTAACAATAGGTGCTTTTATCGCACCGTATAAAAGCACCGGTATGTACAATTAATAAGCAATCCTGTTTTGTGTGAACAAAGAAAAAACTAAACCGTTAATTATCGCTGATCATTAAATGTCTTTTTTCAGACTCAGGCAGTCCAGTACGACTCCGAGAATGACTGCCAGGCTAATCACCACCATGCCAGCTTCAAACAAGGGAACATCGCGGACGTTACCCGGAAGCCAGCCTGAAGCACCAGATATAAGTGTAGACAACCAGACCAAAAGTACTAGGCAACCGGAAACAAAGAGGCGGAATGCCCAGCGATAGGCGAGAGGAAAACAGCGTCGCGGGGCGAACTGCCCGGCGACTGTCGGCATCAGATTATTGCGACTTATCAGTAGCAGCAGTAACCCCGGCAGTCCTGCGGCGACAGTAAAGGCATAGAATCCGGGCCAGCCCCAGAGTTCGACCAGCCAGCCGGCAGCAGGGCCGACATAAACGCGGCCGACAGCAGACAGGGCAGACAGCAGCGCAAACTGGGTGGCAGAAAAAGAGCTATTGCATAAGGCCATTAACAGGGCCACAAAAGCAGCCGTCCCCATACCACCACACAGGTTCTCGATAAATACTGCGCTGGCCATACTCCATAAATGCACATCAGTGATTGTCAGTAACCAGTAAGCCAGGTTTGACAGGGTCTGTAATATACCGAACCACATTAGTGCGCGAAACAGGCTGAGTTTTTGCATCACCACTCCGCCATACAGGGCACCGACAATGGTAGCCAGTAAGCCGAGAGTCTTATTCACCAGCCCGACGTCGCCGGCATTAAATCCCAGACCGCGGATCAGAAAGGTGGTGGTCAGGGCTCCGGCAAAGGCATCACCCAGTTTATACAGGATAATCAGTGTAATCATCAGCCAGGCATTATTACGGCTAAAGAAATCCAGCAACGGCGCGACTACGGCCTGGCGCAGGGTCAGTGGCCTGACAGCCGGGCCGGCCGGTTCCCTGGCAAGTAATGTGCCTGCAATGCCGGGCAGCATAAGTGCAGCCATCAGCCAGTAAGTGGCATGCCAGCCCAGATAACGATCTGCCAGCCAGAGAGCCAGCCCGCCGGAAACCAGCATCGCCAGCCGGTAACCCAGCACGGTGATGGCTGCACCGCTGCCGCGCTGTTCGGCCGGCAGGACATCGGTTTTCCAGGCATCGAACACAATATCCTGCGAGGCCGAACAAAAGGCGACGATCACTGCCAGTAATGCCAGCAGCGTCAGGTGTCCTGACGGCTGAAGAAAGCCAAGGCAGGCGATAGCCACAATCAGGGCACACTGGGTAAGTAACAGCCATCCCCTGCGGCGTCCGAGCAGCGGCGGGGAGTAGCGATCCATAAAGGGGGACCAGAGGAATTTAAATACATAGGCCTGGCCAACCAGAGAGAAAATACCGATGGTTTTTAAATCGATATTTTCAACCGTCATCCAGGCCTGAAGTGTACCCGATGTCAGGGCCAGAGGCAGGCCCGATGAAAACCCGAGTAACAGCAGAACGGCAAAGTTGCGCTGAGTGAAGATTTTTAAATAGTCTGAACGCATGGCATCCTGGCTGCACGAAGAAAATTCATGCAGCCATCATAACATTCAGTGCGAGTTTTGTTTAATGAACTGGTTAATGCTGGTGTCGCGGGACATATCAGTAATCACATCACTCAGGGTCTGGTTAACCGCCTGAGTAATTTTGTCGTTAGTTGCGCTGAACGGACCTTCAATACTGTAGGTCTGGCGGTAGGTTTTTATCTGTTTATTGCCATTTTTCGCGGTGGCGGTAATAGAAATGTCCGCACTGGTGGTAATACTGTAACGCAGATTCCCCTGAGAGACGTTAGCGTACAGTTTGTTAACCACGATCTGCAAGTCAACAGCACCGTCAGGGCCGATCATATAACCGCGGGCAGTCATCTGCTTTTCAAGCACTTCCTGTAACAGGAAGCGCAGATCACGTGACGGTGTCAGGGTGACCAGCTGGTTATCGCGGGTCACCTGAGCCAGTGCCTGGCTGGTACGTTGATCGGCACCATTAATACTGATAGTCACACCCATCAGGGCCGGATCCTGCTGCGGCAGAGTCATTGTCGGGGTAACATCCAGGGTGTTGCTGCTGGTGGCACATCCGGCAAGGGCCAATACCGCCAGTAAAGGAAAGACTGCTCTTCTTAACATACAAATTTTCTCATCACATGATAACAACAGTCAGCCGGAGGGGCTGCTGTCAGGGAATTTTTTGGCGACACCAGCAGGTATTCGCTGGCTGACTTATAAAAGTCTCTGGATTTCAGCTGCTGACTCATCCATAGTCCGCTGATCGCGCGAAGCTATCATGCGCAATTGGTTATAAAATAGCACGTTTTTTTTGCGCTCTGGCGCAGTGATAATGAAAACACACTACTATTGATCATAAGGGCAGTGCGCTTGCCAGCCAGGAGTGTCAGAAATGATCCGTGAACAGATTGAAGACAAGTTACGTAATGAATTTCAGCCTCTGCATCTCGAAGTGCAGGATGAAAGCTATCGTCATAATGTACCGGCCGGTGCCGAAAGTCACTTTAAAGTCGTGATAGTGTCCGACCGCTTTGAAGGGTTGCGTTTTCTGGCCCGCCATCGTGCTATCTACGGGATTCTGGCTGACGAACTTGCCGGTCCGGTACATGCACTGGCATTACATACTTATACTGCCAGTGAATGGCAGGGGCTACAGGATACTGTACCGGCCTCCCCTGATTGTCGCGGGGCCGGATTACAGGCCTGACGGCGGGCTATCCGGCAGGTATTTATACGGCCGAAAGGCCGTTTTTTTGAAAAAAAAGCCACTGACAGGCAAAAACCCGCAATATCACAGGTGTCGTCTGCGTGTGGCTTCTCGACTCATTCAACCGATGTCGCTATAATGCTGCGTCTATTTTTCCGGAATGTCTTCGGGACGCTTCTGGTAACAGGGATCGGAGTTTTCTTCACGGAAGCCGTCCCGGTTGTTAGATAGTGCGTATTTTATAATGCGTGATGTCTGAAGTTGACCGAGCACGTGATTTTTTGAGGTAACAAGATGCAAGTTTCAGTTGAAACCACACAGGGCCTTGGCCGTCGCATTACCATCACAGTCGCTGCTGACAGCATTGAGACTGCGGTAAAGAAAGAACTGGTAGAAGTATCTAAGAAAGTCCGTATCGATGGTTTCCGTAAAGGCAAAGTGCCTAAGAACATCATTGAACAGCGTTACGGTGCATCCGTGCGTCAGGATGTACTGGGCGAGCTGATGTCACGCAACTTTGTTGATGCGATCATCAAAGAAAAAATCAATCCGGCGGGCGCACCTAAATATGTACCGGGTGAATACAAGCCGGGTGAAGACTTCACTTACTCTGTAGAGTTTGAAGTGTATCCGGAAGTTGAACTGAAAGGTCTGGACACTATCGAGGTTGAGAAACCACTGGTAGAAGTGAAAGACGAAGACGTTGATACCATGCTGGATACCCTGCGCAAGCAGCAGGCTGACTGGAAAGAAACGGATGCTGCCGCGACTGCTGAAGATCGCGTCACTATCGATTTCTCTGGTTCAGTTGACGGGGAAGAGTTTGAAGGCGGTAAATCGTCTGACTTCGTTCTGGCAATGGGCCAGGGCCGTATGATCCCGGGCTTCGAAGAAGGTCTGGTTGGTCATAAAGCCGGTGAAGAATTCACCATCGACGTGAAATTCCCTGAAGAATATCACGCTGAAACTCTGAAAGGTAAAGAGGCTAAATTTGCGATTGTTCTGAAAAAAGTAGAACAGCGTGAACTGCCTGAATTTACCGAAGAGTTCGTCAAGCGTTTTGGCGTTGCTGATGGCTCTGTTGCCGGTCTGCGTACCGAAGTTCGTAAGAACATGGAACGCGAACTGAAAGGCGCAGTGCGTAATAACATCAAAACTCAGGCGATTGATGGTCTGGTGAATGCTAACGATATCGAGGTGCCTGCGGCACTGATCGACAGCGAGATTGATGTTCTGCGTCGTCAGGCAGCCCAGCGTTTTGGCGGTGATGAAAAACAGGCACTGGAATTACCTCGTGAACTGTTTGAAGAACAAGCGAAACGCCGTGTTGTTGTTGGTTTACTGCTGGGTGAAGTTATCCGTACCAGTGAATTAAAAGCTGACGAAGACCGCGTTAAAGGCCTGATCGAAGAAATGGCATCTGCTTATGAAGATCCTCAGGAAGTGATCGAATTCTACAGCAAAAACAATGAGCTGATGAATAACATGCGCAATGTTGCACTGGAAGAGCAGGCGGTTGACGTATTGCTTGAAAAAGCAAAAGTTACCGAAAAAGCGGCTAACTTCCACGACCTGATGAACCAGGGCCAGACTGCATAAGTCTGACTTAACGGTTCTCAGGTGAAGCCCGTGATCAGATTGGTCACGGGCTTTTTTACTTTTATAGCTAAAACTCCGTAACCCGCAGTGCTTTTTGTCGGTATTTCAGAGATTAACCGGCAGATTATCGGGTAATCTCTGGTGTAATATTCGCGAATTATCAAAAGATTGTTATGCTTGAAATATCGGTAGTTACCCCCATATACAGGGGAGTGTAAGATGAGACTGACTGATTAACCGTCCTGACGTTGTCGGAAGGAGGCAGGCTTCGGGGATTCGTAGCTTTCCTAACGTAAAATCGGTACAGAGTATTACCAATGTAATTTATTCAGGAGACGGTTATGTCATACAGTGGCGAACGTGAAATGATGGCATCACAAATGGCGCTGGTGCCAATGGTGGTTGAACAGACTTCACGCGGAGAGCGTTCTTACGACATTTTTTCCCGCTTACTTAAAGAGCGTGTGATCTTTTTGACAGGGCAGGTTGAAGACCAGATGGCCAACCTGATTGTCGCTCAGATGCTGTTTTTAGAAGCCGAAAATCCTGAGAAAGATATTTATCTGTATATTAACTCGCCGGGTGGCGTGATCACTGCCGGAATGTCGATTTATGACACCATGCAGTTTATCAAACCTGATGTCAGCACCATTTGTATGGGCCAGGCATGTTCGATGGGGTCATTCCTGTTGACGGCCGGGGCAGAAGGTAAACGTTTCTGCCTGCCAAATTCACGGGTTATGATCCATCAGCCACTGGGCGGTTTCCAGGGCCAGGCAACAGATATTGAAATTCATGCCCGCGAAATCCTGAAAGTGAAACAGCGGATGAATGAGTTAATGGCGAAGCATACAGGCCAGTCGCTGGCACAGATTGAAAGCGATACTGAACGTGACCGTTTCCTCTCAGCAGCAGAAGCGGTAGAGTATGGTCTGGTCGATTCTATTCTGACGCAGCGTAAATAAGGCTGTTTGCTACACTGCTTAAACCGCAGGCTGAAACCCGGGTAAATAGTGTATTGACGATGCCAGTCTGCTGCACGTTAAGTCGTGTTGCAGATTATCGAAACAATTAAAGAGGTAACTGATGACAGAAAAGCGCAAAGACGGTTCAGGTAAGTTGCTGTACTGCTCTTTTTGCGGCAAGAGCCAGCATGAAGTGCGTAAACTGATTGCCGGACCGTCAGTGTATATCTGTGATGAATGCGTTGATTTATGCAATGACATCATCCGTGAAGAGATTAAAGACGTCGCGCCTCATCGTGAACGTAGCGCACTGCCTACACCACGTGAAATCCGCGTTCATCTCGACGATTACGTGATTGGCCAGGAAAAAGCCAAAAAAGTGCTGTCAGTAGCGGTGTATAACCACTACAAACGCCTGCGTAATGGTGATACCAGCAACGGTGTTGAACTGGGCAAAAGTAACATTCTGCTGATTGGTCCGACCGGTAGCGGTAAAACCTTACTGGCGGAAACCCTGGCGCGGTTACTGGATGTGCCTTTCACTATGGCTGATGCCACCACCCTGACCGAAGCGGGTTATGTGGGGGAGGATGTGGAAAACATCATCCAGAAATTGTTGCAGAAATGCGACTATGATGTGGAAAAAGCCCAGCGCGGTATCGTCTATATTGATGAAATCGACAAAATCTCGCGTAAGTCTGATAACCCGTCAATAACCCGTGATGTGTCCGGTGAAGGGGTTCAGCAGGCATTACTGAAACTGATTGAAGGTACTGTGGCCGCTGTTCCGCCGCAGGGCGGACGTAAGCATCCGCAGCAGGAGTTTTTACAGGTAGATACCTCTAAAATCCTGTTTATCTGTGGTGGTGCTTTTGCCGGACTGGACAAAGTGATTGCTCAGCGTGTTGAAACCGGCTCAGGTATCGGTTTTGGTGCAACGGTAAAAGACAAGTCACAGAAAGCGACTGAAGGTCAGTTACTGTCTCAGGCAGAGCCGGAAGATCTGATTAAATTCGGTTTAATCCCTGAATTTATTGGCCGTCTGCCGGTAGTGGCGACGCTGAACGAATTAAGTGAAGAGGCATTAATTCAGATTCTGCGTGAGCCGAAAAATGCTTTGACCAAGCAGTACCAGGCATTATTCAGCCTGGAAGGCGCTGAACTTGAGTTCCGTGATGAGGCGTTAACCGCAATTGCCAAAAAAGCGATGGCCCGTAAAACCGGTGCCCGTGGCTTACGTTCAATTGTTGAAGCCGCACTGCTGGATACCATGTATGACCTGCCTTCGATGGAAGGCGTGGAAAAAGTGGTGATTGATGACAGTGTTATCGAAGGGCAGTCAGAACCTATGCTGATTTACGGTAAGCAGGAAGCTCAGGCGTCTGGCGAATAAATCAGCAAAATAGCCATCTGTTAGTTAATAAAGGGGAAAATCTTTTCCCCTTTTATTTTTTCTCGCATTTATGACATTGAATGTCTTGTCATCATCCCCATATACTCAATAACCTTTGGGCCTGAAGCACCCTGACGCTGTAAAAGGGTAGCTGAGCCCATCACCTGGCGGAAATTAAACTAAGAGAGAGCTCTATGAATTCTGAGCGTTCCGAACGCATTGAAATCACCGTATTGCCGTTACGCGATGTGGTGGTTTATCCGCACATGGTTATTCCGTTGTTTGTCGGACGTGAAAAGTCGATTCGCTGTCTGGAAGCGGCAATGGACAACGATAAAAAGATCCTGTTGGTGGCACAAAAAGAAGCTTCCACCGATGAACCCGGCGTTAATGATCTTTTTTCCGTCGGTACAGTTGCCTCTGTGTTGCAGATGCTGAAACTTCCCGATGGCACCGTCAAAGTGCTGGTGGAAGGCCTGCAGCGTGCGCGTATCGATACCCTGTCCGATAACGGTGACCATTTTGCAGCCCGTGCAGATTATCTGGAATCTGCAGAAATTGAAGAGCGTGAGCAGGAAGTGCTGGTACGCACGGCGGTGAATCAGTTTGAAGGTTACATCAAACTGAATAAAAAAATTCCGCCGGAAGTCCTGACGTCGCTGAACAATATTGATGATGCGGCCCGTCTGGCTGATACCATTGCTGCTCATATGCCCCTGAAACTGGCTGATAAACAGTCAGTTCTGGAAATGACAGATATTAATGAACGTCTTGAATATTTGATGGCGATGATGGAATCGGAAATCGATCTGTTACAGGTCGAAAAGCGTATCCGTAACCGTGTCAAAAAACAGATGGAAAAAAGCCAGCGTGAGTACTATCTGAATGAGCAAATGAAAGCCATTCAGAAAGAACTCGGCGAAATGGATGATGCACCTGACGAATTTGAAGCGCTGAAGCAGAAGATTGAAGCGGCGAAAATGCCGAAAGAGGCGAAGGAAAAAACTGAAGCCGAGCTGCAGAAGCTGAAAATGATGTCCCCTATGTCGGCGGAAGCGACAGTCGTCCGTGGCTATATCGACTGGATGGTTCAGGTGCCGTGGAACGGTCGCAGTAAGGTTAAAAAAGATCTTACCCGCGCCAAAGAAACCCTGGATACGGACCATTATGGTCTGGACCGGGTAAAAGACCGTATTCTTGAGTACTTAGCCGTTCAGAGCCGGGTCAATAAAATTAAAGGTCCTATTCTGTGTCTGGTCGGACCACCAGGGGTCGGTAAAACCTCTCTTGGACAGTCAATTGCTAAAGCAACCGGCCGTAAATACGTACGTATGGCGTTAGGCGGGGTGCGTGATGAAGCGGAAATCCGCGGACATCGTCGCACCTATATCGGTTCAATGCCGGGCAAACTTATCCAGAAAATGGCCAAAGTCGGGGTGAAAAACCCACTGTTCCTGCTGGATGAAATTGACAAAATGTCGTCTGATATGCGCGGCGATCCGGCTTCTGCACTACTGGAAGTGCTGGACCCGGAGCAGAATATCGCATTTAACGATCATTACCTGGAAGTCGATTACGACCTGTCCGACGTTATGTTCGTGGCGACCTCGAACTCGATGAATATTCCGGCTCCGTTACTGGATCGTATGGAAGTGATCCGTCTTTCCGGTTATACGGAAGATGAAAAGCTGAATATTGCCCGTCGTCATTTACTGCCGAAGCAAATTGAACGTAATGCGTTAAAACCGAAAGAAATTACGGTTGAAGACAGTGCACTGATGGGCATTATTCGTTACTACACCCGTGAAGCCGGGGTACGTAGCCTGGAACGTGAACTGTCAAAGCTGTGCCGTAAAGCAGTGAAAGCCCTGTTGCTGGATAAGCAGCAGAAACACATTGCGATTAATGGCGACAACCTGAAGGATTATCTCGGGGTGCAGCGCTTTGATTACGGCCGTGCTGATGAGCAAAACCGGATTGGCGAAGTGACCGGTCTGGCATGGACCGAAGTCGGTGGTGATTTACTGACCATTGAAACTGCCAGTGTCCCGGGTAAAGGTAAACTGACCTATACCGGTTCTCTGGGTGAGGTGATGCAGGAGTCTATCCAGGCAGCAATGACGGTGGTCCGTGCCAGGGCAGAGACGCTGGGGATTAACAGTGATTTCTACGAAAAGCGTGATATCCACGTGCACGTCCCGGAAGGCGCCACACCAAAGGATGGTCCGAGTGCCGGTATTGCTATGTGTACTGCGCTGGTGTCCGCGCTGACCGGCAATCCTGTGCGGGCTGATGTCGCGATGACCGGTGAGATTACGTTGCGTGGTCAGGTACTGCCGATTGGCGGATTAAAAGAAAAGCTACTGGCTGCTCATCGTGGTGGTATTAAAACCGTACTGATCCCCGATGAAAACAAACGTGATCTGGAAGAGATCCCTGATAATGTGATAGCGGATCTGAAAATCCATCCGGTTAAATGTATCGAAGAAGTGCTTAAACTGGCACTGGAACGTGCACCGGAAGGATTTGAGGTTGAAACAGCGAAATAATCTCGTTGCGTCAGCGCGGTTATTACCGTCAAATAGCGGCGGTAATAACCCGGATGCCGGCATTGTTATCACGGCGGCATAAATTCAGAGTAATACCGTTGTGTATGGCTGCGATGCTTGTTATAACGGGCTGTTCTTTATCGGCAGTTATTCTGCCGGTAAGGTAAAAAAATAAAAGGGGATGATAGAGTGAATAAATCACAGTTGATTGACCAGATTGCTGCTAATGCGGATATCTCCAAAGCAGCAGCCGGACGTGTTTTAGATGCATTTATGAGTGCAGTAACAGAGTCACTGAAAGAAGGTGATGAAGTGGCTTTAGTCGGCTTTGGTACTTTCTCCGTGCGTGAGAGAGCAGAGCGTACCGGCCGTAACCCACAGACCGGAAAGGAAATCACTATCCCGGCAGGTAAAGTTCCTGGCTTCCGTGCCGGCAAAGCACTGAAAGATTCTGTTAATTAATCGTATTTAACTCTGTGAAAGGATTTTCTTTCATGGATTGAGGACTGTACTGCCGTTCTCATGTAACATACTGGCACATCATGGTGATGTGCCTTTTTTATGCCGGTTAGCGGCTGCATAAGACGGTGACATCACCAGACAGGTTCGAAAATCAGTACCTGTTTATTGCTGATTTTTGAGTTGAACGGCGACGGTAAAGCGTCATATTTACACTACAGCGGAGTGTTGCCATACCATGATGGACAATTTACGCACGGCCTCTAGCCACATCGTATTGAAGATTATACTGGGATTGATCATTGTTTCATTCGTGCTGACCGGCGTGGGTAACTATTTGATTGGTGGTAATAGTGATTATGCCGCCAAGGTTAACGGTATCACTATCAGTGGTCCTCAGCTGGAGAATGCGTTCAATAATGAGCGTAATCGTCAGCAACAGCAACTGGGCGCACAGTTTGCTCAACTGGCAGGCAATGAACAATTTGTACAGCAAATGCGCCAGCAGGCGATGTCGGATTTGGTCGACCAGACACTGCTACAGCAGTATGTTAAGTCACTGGGACTGGATGTCAGTAACGATCAGATTAAACAGGCTATCTTTGCCCAGAAGGCTTTCCAGACCGACGGCCATTTTGATAATGCCCGTTTTACCGGCCTGATTAACAGTATGGGATATACCCCTGACCAGTATGCAGTGGCATTACGTAAGAGCCTGAGTACTGGTCAGCTGATTAACGGGATCACGGATACTGATTTTATGCTGAAGAATGAAATCAGCCAGCTGGTGAGCCTGGTGGCACAGCAACGTAATGTCCGTGAAGCGGTCATTAGCACTGATGCGCTGGCGGCGAAGCAGACTGTTTCAGATGACGAAGTGAACAGTTATTATCAGCAACATAAAGACAGCTTCCTCGCGCCTGAACAGTTCCGTGTCAGCTATATCAAACTGGACGCGGCCAGCCTGCAAAAAACACCTTCCCCGCAACAGGTACAAGCCTGGTATGACAGTCACAAAAGTGACTACACCACGCCGCAGCGTACCCGGTTTAGTGTGATTCAGGTAAAAACACAGGCTGATGCCGATGCTGTGCTGGCACAACTTAAACAGGGAGCCGATTTCGCGGCTTTGGCTAAAGAGAAATCTATTGACCCGATTTCTGCCCGTAAAGGCGGTGACATGGGCTGGCTGGAGCCGGATACTCTGCCAGATGAACTGAAAAATGCCGGTCTGACAACCAAAGGTCAGATTTCTGGTGCGATTAAAAGTTCGGTCGGCTATCTGATTGCGCGGGTGGATGATATTCAGCCGGAACAGATCCAGCCACTATCGGCTGTTTATACCACTGTTGCTCAAAGCGCAGAGCAGGATAGTGCCGTCAGCGAGTTCTATCAGCTGCAGCAAAAAGTCAGCGATGCCGCCAGCAATAATAATGCATCCCTTTCCGGTGCAGCCAGTGTTTCCGGGGTTAATGTGGTCGAAACCGGCTGGTTTACCCGTGACACGCTGCCTGCGGACCTGAATTTTGATCAGGTAAAACAGGTTATCTTCGGCGGAACGCTGCTGGGAAGTAACGGTGCTGCCGGTAATAACTCGGATATTATTACCGTAGAGGGTGACAGAGCCTTTGTGGTTCGTATCAGTGATCATAAACCTGAAGCAGTACAACCGCTGGTTCAGGTAAAACAGCAGATTGTTGATGCGATTAAACATGATAAAGCACTGCAACAGGCACGTACTCAGGCAACGGCGATTGTTGACCAGCTGAAACAGGGGAAAACCACAAGCTTTGATGCTGCCGGTCTGAAATTTGCGGCCTCAGAAACGCTTGAGCGTAATAACCCGAATGCTGTGACATCTACTGTCTTCGCCTTACCACAGCCACAGGCAGACAAACCTTCTTACGGTATCGGGGAAGATATGCAGGGTAATGTCGTGATTTTAGCGCTGGATAAAATCAGTGAAGGCACATTACCGGAAGCTCAGGTAAAACAGATGGTCGCTGGTGTGACACAAAACAATGCGCAACTGGTATTTGCCGCACTACTGCAGAATCTGCGTCATAATGCGAAAATCAAATACGGTGCGGCTGCTCAAATGCAGTAACCGTCCGCAACCCGTGTTGTGATGTTGTAATAACAAAGGCTGCCTTGTGCAGCCTTTCTGTTTTCTGTGCGACGTCCTCTGCGCACCGCCTCATTTTTCTGACATGCTGCCGCTGAATGTTATCCAGGGAGAATTAATATGCAATCAGGACTTATACGCATGCTGTGTACTTCACTGTTTTTACTGTCTGCTGTCAGTGTGTTGCCGGCAGGGGCCAGTGATGCAGTTCCGCGCCTTACGGGTAAGATCAATACTGCTGAGACTGTGACGACGAAGGTCAGTGTGAATCAGGCAACCGCAGAAATGCTGGCAGAGGCTATGAACGGGGTGGGTCTGAAAAAAGCCCGCGCAATCGTTGAGTACCGGGAGCAGTACGGCCCTTTCAGTTCTGTTGAACAGCTGGAGGAAGTCCCGGGGATTGGTGCGGCTCTTGTAGAAAGAAATATGTCGCGTTTAACACTGTAACCCTGCGGGACTTATCAGGGAGCATGCGGAGGGGAATAACGCCGGGCAACAGATACCTTCTGTTGCCCGTGATGTTACACCAGGCCGGTTTTTTGCTTCATGGCCGTCATCACCGGTTGCGGTTGTTGCTGGTATTCTTCCAGTCCGCGGGCACGCAGATGGCAGGCCGCACATTCACCGCAGCCGTCACCGGTTATCCCGTTGTAGCAGGTCAGGGTGGAGTGACGGATCAGTGGCAGTTGCTGCCAGTAGTCTGCCAGTGCCCAGGTCTCGGCTTTATTCAGCCACATCAGCGGCGTTTCAAAGCGAACATCTCTTGCCATTCCCAGCTGAACAGCATTATTCAGTGCTTTGACAAAATCATCCCTGCAGTCGGGATAACCGGAAAAGTCCGTTTCACAGACCCCGGTGATCACTGCTTCGGCGTTTACCTGGTAAGCATAGATAGCAGCCAGTGTCAGAAACAGAATATTCCGGCCCGGAACAAAAGTACTGGGCAGACCGTCCGCTGCGGCATCGTAGGCCGGTACCGGGATGTTATCCCGTGTCAGGCTGCTGATTGCCAGCTCGTTGAGTAGTGTCACATCCAGGACTTTATGTGCTCTGGCCCCCAGTTGCTGGCTGAGCTGACGTGCGACCTCTATTTCCTGGTGATGGCGCTGGCCATAGTCGAAGGTGACACAATGGACTTCATCATACTGGTTAAGTGCCTGGATCAGGCAGGTGGTCGAATCCTGTCCGCCACTAAAAACAACTACTGCTCTTTTCATTATCGTTATTCCGCTCAGATTACGCCGGTATGTTAACCTCTGGCGGGCAAAAGGACAAAGCCCGCGGCACGCAAGGTAAACCGGAGAAGATGGTCAGCAATTCAGTTCAGATTGCCAGTGGCTGATATCACCGATATTCTGGCCGACCCAGTGGGGATTATAGTAAGTATCCGGATAACGTTCTCCGCTGTCACAGATTAACGATACCAGTGCGCCCTGCTGACCCCGGGCTTTCATTTGCCGGGCGACATGGATCATACCGTAAAAGTTAGTGCCGGTAGACGCCCCCACGCGGCGACCAAGGATTTTTTCCAGTGCATAGATAGCGGCTACAGAGGCTGCATCCGGTACTTTAAGCATATTATCTATCACGCCGGGCAGAAATGAGGGTTCGACACGGGGCCGTCCTATGCCTTCAATCCGGCTGCCGGTCTGGCAGGTGAGGGTTTTGTCACCCTGTTGCCAGTAGTCATAAAACACCGAGTTCTCCGGGTCGACAGCCAGTAACTGTGTTTCAAAGCCGCGGTAGTGAATATAACGACCCAGGGTGGCTGTTGTCCCGCCGGTACCGGCGCTCATAATCAGCGTATGGGGTATCGGAAAAGGCTCATCCTGTAACTGACGGAAGATGCTTTCGGCAATATTATTATTACCCCGCCAGTCGGTTGCTCTTTCTGCATAGGTAAACTGATCCATATAATGGCCGTTCATCGTTTCTGCCAGTTGTGCCGAGCGGGCATATATCTGAGCCGATGAGTCGGTAAAATGGCATTCGCCGCCGTAAAAACGGATCTGTTCCGTTTTCCTTCTGGCAGTGGCGGACGGCATAACAGCAATAAATGGCAGCCCAAGCAGCCTGGCAAAATAGGCTTCGGAAACGGCGGTGCTGCCAGACGAGGATTCAATTACCGGAGTATCGCGTTTTATCCAGCCATTACTCAGCCCGTAAAGAAACAGAGACCGCGCCAGCCGGTGTTTCAGACTGCCACTCGGGTGGGTGCTTTCATCCTTCAGATAAAAGTAAATCCCCGGAAATTCCTTCAGGGTAAAACGGATTAAATGGGTATCTGCCGAACGCCGGAAGTCTGCATTTATCTCGTTGATTGCTTCTCTGACCCATGGGTCTGCCATGATATGTACCCTGTAAATTTAAAAAGGCAGCATAAAGCACCCGGCGGAAAATAACGTGATTAAATAGCGGTTAATATGCCCCTGTAAGAGAAAAATATTCTCCGGAGTTAGTTATATGGTAGATAAAATAGATCGTAAATTGCTGTCTTTGTTGCAGGAAGACAGTACATTATCTTTGCAGTCATTAGCCGATGCGGTAAACCTGACATCAACCCCTTGCTGGAAACGGCTGAAAAAGCTCGAAGATAATGGCATTATTCGCGGCCGGGTGACATTACTGGACGGGGATAAGCTCGGGTCAGGCCTGATAGCATTTATGTTTATCAAGACCCAGCAACATAATAAACAGTGGTATCAGGATTTTGTGTCACTGATCCATGAGTTACCGGAAGTGATGGGCTGCTACCGGATGTCGGGACAGTATGATTATTTGCTGCGTATTCAGATTGCGGATATGAAAAGTTATGATGCGCTGTATAAAAAGCTGGTGGAAGGTATTTCCGGACTGACAGAAGTGACGTCCAGCTTTGCAATGGAAGAAATTAAATATACCACTGCTATACCGCTCAATCTGTAGTCACTGATAGTGAGATCCTGAGTGCTTTTATTTAGTCAATTACGTGAATATTTCGCGTCAGAATGGCGGCGGTACACCGGTGCGGTCAGCCTGCTGGTGCTGGTTGCGCTATTACAATTACTGCCGCCGCGGCTGGTGGGGATTATCGTTGATGGTGTCACACATCATACCTTGTCACATCGTCAGCTGACCCTATGGATTGGCGTTATTCTGGCGATTGCGGTGGTCACTTATTTTTTACGCTATGTCTGGCGGGTGTTGCTGTTTGGCGCGTCTTATAAGCTGGCAGTGGTATTGCGGGAAAAATATTATCATCAGCTCAGTCGGCAGAGTCCGCAGTTTTATGCCCGTTACCGGACCGGTGACCTGCTGGCCAGAGCAACCAATGATGTCGACCGGGTGGTATTTGCCGCCGGAGAAGGGGTACTGACGCTGATTGACTCGCTGGTGATGGGGCTGGCGGTGCTGGTGGTGATGAGTACTCAGATCAGCTGGCAACTGACACTGATAGCTTTAGTCCCGATGCCGGTAATGGCATTGATTATTAATCGTTGCGGGAAAAAACTTCACCGTCGCTTCCGCTCGGCACAGGCGGCTTTTTCTTCTCTGAATGATCAGGCCCAGGAGAGCCTGACCAGTATCCGGATGATTAAAGCCTTTGGCCTTGAGCAATACCGTTCCGCTCAGTTTCTGAAAACGTCACAGCAAACCAGCACCGATAACTTCCGTGTCGCGAGGGTGGATGCCTTATTTGAGCCGGTAATTTATCTGGCGGTTGCCTGTTCTAACTTTCTTGCGATTGCCGGCGGAGGCTGGATGGTCTGGCATCAGCAGTTATCCCTCGGCCAGTTAACCAGTTTTGTTATGTATCTCGGGTTAATGATTTGGCCAATGCTGGCACTGGCCTGGATGTTTAACATTGTCGAGCGAGGCAGTGCGGCATGGGTGAGGATTGAGGCTCTGCTATCACAGGCCCCGGAAATTGCTGACGGCCTGCACCGGCTGCCGGCAGGACGCAGTGATTTACGGCTGAATATTGCATATTTCCGCTATTCGCAAAGTGATAATGATGTGTTACACAACATGGAAATAACCATACCGCCCGGCAGTATGCTGGGGATCTGTGGTCCGACAGGTAGCGGAAAGTCGACTCTGCTGGCCCTTATCCAGCGGCATGTCGAACTCACAGCAGGACAGGTGACTTATCACGGACAGCCTCTGTCATACTGGTTACAGGATGACTGGCGGCAGCGTCTGGCGGTGGTAAACCAGTCGCCGTTTCTGTTTTCAGACACGGTTGCCGGCAATATTTCTCTGGGAAATCCGCAGGCCAGCCGTGAACAGATTGCTCAGGCGGCTAAGCTGGCCTGTGTCGAACAGGACATTTTACGCCTGCCACAGGGTTATGATACGGATGTCGGCGAGCGCGGCGTTATGCTGTCCGGCGGACAGAAACAACGCATTTCTCTGGCCCGTGCCCTGCTGATGAATGCGGAAATTCTGATCCTTGATGATGCTTTATCAGCCGTCGATGGCGGTACTGAGCACCGGATACTGACAAACCTGCGACAATGGCGGGGGAATAAAACCGTGATTATGACTGCGCATCGTTTATCTGCGCTGGCGATGGCTGATGAGATTATTGTGCTGCAACAGGGGGAAATTACCCAGCGCGGGACTCCGCAGCAACTGGAAAATGCCGCCGGCTGGTATCAGGATATGTATCAGTATCAGAAAATAGCAGCATCACTCTCCGGCAATTCAGGCCGTCAGCCACCACAGGAGGTTTGAGTGTCTCAGCCGGTATCATTTATGAAAACCTTAACACGGTTACTGGCGTATGGTCTGCCGTGGAAAAAACAGTTAATTTCAGCGGTGGTATTGCTGGTTCTGGCGGCGGCAGCACAGGTCGCAGGGCCGATGCTGATCAGCTATTTTATCGACCATTTTATCAGTGCTGAGCAATGGCAGTGGCGGGCAGTATTGCTGACGGGGGCAGGATTTTTGCTTTTGCAGCTACTGGCCGCGATATTTAATTACCGCCAGTCTCTGTTATTTAACCATGCGGCGATTGGTGTGGTGCGCAAACTCCGTTGTGAGGTGATGGACGCGGCATTGCGCCAGCCACTGAAAGCATTTGATACCCAGCCGGTCGGACAGCTGGTTTCCAGAGTCACCAACGACAGTGAGGTGGTACGCGATCTGTATATCACTGTGGTCGCCAGCGTGTTACGCAGTACGACCCTGATTATTGCAATGCTGGTCGCCATGTTTGCCCTGAACGTGGAAATGGCATTGATTGCGTTATGCATTTTCCCGATGGTGCTGGGTGTGATGATTATTTATCAGAAACACAGTACAGGGATTGCCCGCCAGGTGAGAACCCGACTGGCAGATATTAATAACGGTCTTAATGAAGTGATTAGCGGTATGACGGTGATCCGGCAGTTTCGCCGCCAGCAACATTTTGCTCAGTTGCTGAAACGGCACAGCGAAAATCATTACCGCTCAAGAATGAAAATATTGCGTCTGGACGCCTTTCTGTTACGGCCATTGCTCAATCTGTTCAGTGCTGTGATTCTGGCTATGCTGGTACTGGTGTTTAGCCTGGCGAGCCCCGGTCACTTCGAAGTCGGGGTATTGTATGCATTTATTGCTTATCTGGGCCGGATTGAAGAGCCGTTAATTGAACTGACGACCCGCCAGTCGTTATTACAGCAGGCAGTTGTCTCCGCTGAACGTATTTTTGAACTGATGGATGCGCCGGCACAGCAATACGGTACTGATAACCGGCCACTGGCCTCCGGACAACTGACGATCAGGCAGTTGTATTTTGCGTATCAGCCGGAACGTGATGTCTTGAAAAACATTAACTGTCAGTTAAAAGAGGGCGGTTTTCTGGCACTGGTCGGGCATACGGGCAGCGGTAAAAGTACTCTGGCTAATCTGCTGATGGGGTATTACCCAATCACGCGCGGAGAGATTATCCTCGACGGGCGGCCGATCAGCGATCTCAGCCACCGGGTATTGCGTAAAGGGATCGGTATGGTGCAACAGGACCCGGTGGTTCTGGCGGATACATTGCTGGAAAATATCCGGCTGGGCCGGGAGATCTCCGAAGATCAGATAACAGATGCCCTGGCCAGGGTCCGGTTAACTGACTGGCTACACAGTCTGCCGCAGGGGATTTATACCCCGATGGGGGAGCAGGGTAATAGCTTATCGGCCGGGCAAAAACAGTTACTGGCGCTGGCACGTATTCTGGTGGATGTACCTGCATTACTGATCCTCGATGAAGCGACGGCCAGTATCGATTCCGGTACCGAACGGGCTATTCAGCAGGTACTCTCTGAAGTGCGAAAAACGACTACCCTGGTTGTTATTGCACACCGGCTGTCGACGATAACGACGGCAGATACTATTTTGGTGTTAGAGCGTGGAGAGGTCACTGAAAGGGGCACTCATCAGCAATTACTTGAGCAGGGTGGCCGTTATCAGCAAATGTACCAGTTACAGCGTGCGGGTCATGAACTATCAGACAGCAACCTTGCGGCAGGATAATCTCTCAGTGCACTCTGTTAGTACAATTTAATCAGAGAACCCTGGCTGCTGCACCACGACAACACTGACTGCACCTTAATGGTGCAGTCGCTGCCCGCCATTTTTCTCCCGCGTTAATTCCTCCGGTAACAACCTCCGCCCGGCCGCTGATTTGCTGCATTTTCCGAAAATAGCCATCACTGAATAAATGGCATGTTGTTTGCTTATGCTAGAGAAGGTTCAGTGCAACTTATAATTTCAATACCCGGAGGGAGTAATATGAAGCTGGTGACCGTGGTCATAAAGCCATTTAAATTAGAAGACGTACGTGAAGCATTATCTTCCGTGGGTATCCAGGGACTGACTGTGACCGAAGTAAAAGGGTTTGGTCGCCAGAAAGGGCACGCTGAACTGTATCGTGGTGCTGAATACAGTGTGAACTTTTTACCTAAAGTTAAAATTGATATTGCTATTGCCGATGATCAGCTAGATGAAGTCGTTGATATTATTAGTAAAGCAGCCTATACCGGAAAAATTGGTGACGGAAAGATTTTCGTTTCTGAATTGCAACGTGTCATTCGTATCCGTACCGGTGAAACAGACGAAGCTGCGCTTTAATTTAGCCTTGGATTACTGAGGGAAGGGAAAAATGAATAAATTTCTGACTAAACTGGCTCTGGCGGGGGCAGCGCTCGCGCCATCGTTTGCCTTTGCCGCACCTGCCGTTGCCGATCAGGCGGATAACGGATTTATGATGATTTGTACTGCTCTGGTGCTGTTTATGTCAGTACCGGGCATCGCTCTGTTTTATGGCGGACTGATCCGCGGTAAGAACGTATTATCCATGCTGACACAGGTTTCGGTGACTTTCTCTCTGGTTGCTGTTATCTGGGTAATTTATGGCTACTCACTGACCTTCGGCGATGGCAATAACTACGTTGGTGGCTTCCAGTGGGTGATGCTGAAAGGGATTGAACTGAAAGCGCTGATGGGCACCATTTATCAGTATATCCATGTAGCATTTCAGGCATCTTTTGCCTGTATTACCGTAGGCCTGGTGCTGGGCGGATTGGCTGAGCGTGTGCGTTTCTCTGCAGTACTGATTTTTACGGTTATCTGGGTCACTCTGTCTTATTTCCCTATCGCGCATATGGTGTGGGGCAACGGCTTACTGGCTCAGGACGGAGCTCTGGATTTTGCCGGGGGGACAGTGGTGCATATTAATGCTGCGATTGCTGCGCTGGTCGGTGCTTATATGCTGGGTAAACGCGCTGGTTTTGGCAAAGAAGCATTTAAACCACATAATCTGCCGATGGTTTTCATTGGTACGGCGATCCTCTACATCGGCTGGTTTGGCTTTAATGCCGGTTCTGCTGCTTCAGCTAACGAAATCGCTGCGCTGGCGTTTCTGAATACGGTTGTTGCTACCGCGGGTGCAGTATTGTCCTGGACGTTTGGTGAGTGGCTGGTGCGTGGCAAGCCTTCATTACTGGGTGCCTGTTCCGGGTTTATTGCCGGCCTGGTTGCCATTACCCCTGCTTGTGGTTATGTCGGCGTAGGCGGTGCACTGATCATTGGTCTGGTTGGCGGACTGGCAGGTATCTGGGGTGTGACATCACTCAAACGTTTCCTGCGTGTCGACGATCCTTGTGATGTGTTCGGTGTTCATGGTGTCTGCGGTATCATCGGTTGTATCCTGACAGGGGTGTTTGCCTCTTCTTCACTGGGTGGGGTGGGTTACAGTGCCGGAGTCACTATGGGCCATCAGGTCTGGGTTCAGATCCTCAGTTGTCTGCTGACGCTGGTCTGGTCTGGCGTTGCTGCGTTTATCAGCTTTAAAGTGGCGGATATGGCGGTCGGGCTGCGTGTTCCGGAAGACCAGGAGCGTGAAGGTCTGGATGTTAACAGCCACGGTGAGAATGCTTACAATCAGTAATGCGAACTCAGGGCTGTAATTAACGGTAGAAAAAGGGCGGTTACCGCCCTTTTTTACTGTGTTTTTTCTGACGTATTATCCCTTCCTGTACTGCAGATGCCACCAGCTGACCGTCCTGACTGTAGAATTCTCCGCGTACAAACCCCCTGCCACCGGAAGCCGAAGGGCTGCTCACGCTGTATAACAACCACTGGCTGAGGTTCACCGGGCGGTGGAACCACACAGAATGGTCAATGGTGGCAACCTGTATATCCGGTTCCAGAAAACCTTTGCCATGGGGCTGTAATGCGACCGGTAAGAAATTAAAGTCAGAGGCATAACTGAGCAGCGATTGCTGCAGGGGCTGATCATCTGGCAACCTGCCGTTAGCTCTGATCCATACCTGGCGGACAGGCTCACTGATCTGCCCTTGTAACGGGTGATGTTGCTGAACCGGACGGATTTCCAGCGGGCGGTCGGCGCTTATCAGGGATTTTAACGCCGCGGGTACGCAGGAACCCGGTTTTCGGGCCAGTTGTTGTTCGCCGGGCAGATTTTCCGGACCATTGATGTCCGGCATCGGGCTCTGGTGTTCGAAACCTTCAGCGTCCGCCTGGAATGAGGCTGTCATGGAGAAAATTACCACATCATTTTGTTGTGCCGTTATCCGCCGTGCACTCAGGTTCTGGCCGTCACGCAGAATTTCCACATCGTAAATCACCGGCAGTTCACTGGACGCTGGCCGCAGAAAATAGCTGTGAAATGAGTGTGCATACCTTCGGCTGTCGGTGGTTTGTTGTGCCGCACTGAGTGCCTGAGCCACCAGTTGTCCGCCAAAAACCTGAGGTAACCCCAAATCTTCACACTCAGCGCAGAACCGCAGACCCTCCTGTTTTACAGGCTGTAGCAAGGTTAGTAAATTTTCTAATGGATTAGCCATAGAGACCTCAGTATATGGCGCGGGGATTTACCAGGAATTTTCTTATAATTTGCCCGCATAATGGTTTTGGCATAAATAAACAGGAATAAACCCGATATTCTGCCAGAATTATCAGAGCACGGTGGCAAGAATGTACTCTTGGGTAATAGCAGAGCACCGTGGTTCATTCTGTTCATAAGGAGACGACATCAATGAAATCTATGCATATTATTAGTGGATTAGTCATAGCCCTGTCTGTGACGGCATGTGCCGATAACACCGGTGTGCCTGCAGGATCGCCTCCGGCACCGGGCATCAGTACTGCGGCCGCACAACCGGTTATTTCCGGGGCTGTATTTATCCGCCAGCGTATTGCTCTGCCGGAAGATGCCGTACTGACGGTGACCTTAGCTGATGCTTCCGGGGGAACCGGACCAACGCGGGTGATTGCACAGAAAACAGAACGCCTTGCCGGACAACAGGCACCTCTCCACTACACACTGCCGTTTAATGGCAGAGAGGTCAGCCCTCAGGGACAGGTATTACTCAGCGCAGCCATTACTCTGAATGGCCGGGTGATTTTCTCTTCCGAGTCCCTGCAACCAGTAACCTCGGGAGTGACACAACGTAAAGACCTGATGCTGGAAGCTGTACCTCAGGTTGCTGTTCCGGTTGCGGCCTCTGCTGCCGGCTGATGATACCTGATGGCTGGTCAGCGGGTGTTATTGCCCTGACCAGCGATATTTTTGCAGGCAAATGATCTGTTGCTGGCTGACATCAATTCCTTCGGCCAGTAATGCCTCACGTTGTCGCAGCAGGTCTGTACCCTGCAAAGAAATTCCTCCCTGCCGGTTTACTACACGATGCCAGGGCAGCTCAGAACCTTCAGGTAATCTTTTTAAGACCGCCCCCACTTGTCTGGCGGCTCTGGAATTTCCTGCCAGCCTGGCAATGTCTCCGTAGGTCGATACCTGGCCGTAAGGGATGGCGGCCACGATTAACCAGACCCGTTCGCGAAATGCTGGTTCGTCTGTCATTGTTTATCCTGAAGAGTGGATCAGAGTAATACAGACAATAACCCGGTCAGGTGTTCAAGAAAACAACGGTTGGCTGTCGCAGGCTTGCAATTAGCCTCTCCATCACTGATAATGCCTGCGCTTTGAGAGATCAGGGCTTTTCAATGGGGACTCTGCTGGTTCTCCCGCAATGCTAACTTGTGAACCCGGTCAGATCCGGAAGGAAGCAGCCGCAGCAGGTGACGCATGTGCCGGGATGTCGCTGGCAGAGGCCCCACCCAAAAGATTCAGTTTCAATACTCCCTGCCAGTTTATCCCTTACTTACCAGACAGTTTCTGTCTCAGAAAATTATTCATCAGTATTTATTAACAATTATCGTTATTACCGTGATGTGCTTTTTATTGTTTGCGGGCACTCGACAGACAGCATAAAGAAATGCGTGCTTTGCTGGTAAGGGCACCGTATACCGGAAAGTCAACCGGTGTGTCCGCCTGACGACCCGCTGTTTTGTTATCTGAATTCCCCGCGAGAAATAATTAACCCCCGCAGGTTTTTTCATTTAATCGTAATAGTGGCCGGGAAAGCAGTTTTTCACTTCAGGCAGGTACTTTGTACAGCATGACGGGAGAGTTAAGATCCGTTATCGTACATACTTCCATACAGTTGCTGGCACTTTATCGTACAATTTATTCATCGTCAGTTCCGCCAGACGGTGGTCTGCGGCTGAATAAAAAACCACCAGATCTTCATCTGATAATTCGTATTTATTTTTTTCGATAACTCTTTCCAGAGTATCAATTGAACGACAGCGTCTCAGACGCATCAGATAATCTGTTTTGGTTAAAGTAGTGTTGCTCATAATAAAACTGCTCCTGGCTAATGTATGACACTATGCCCGTTTTTTTCGCTGAGACGGGTGTCAAAAAATAATCTAAACAACTGGTTTGATGAAGTTTTCCAGAAATTAAAATCCTGTTTATTTACTGTGTAGCCGCTAAATAATGTAAAAGTATCGTCAAGATATTTATCAACCTGTTGAATCAGTAACTCATCTTCACTATGTTTTAATTTATAGAGAATACTGAATGCTGCAATGTGTTCAATCAGATCATGCAGTTGCAGACTTTCTGCCGACGCGGGATCGTTAATCCAGCAGGCTTGTTGCAGGTTGAGAGTTGCAATACTTTCATCAAATAAGTTTTCACACAGGAACTTCAACTGCGCCACATCATACCTTTTAGGTGAGTATTCATCCATCTTTTCCACCTCTTACGAATCTGGCTGAAGACAATTTCAGCTAAAATAGAAAGCTACGGAAGATTCTCAATGACTGATACGCGTTAATCTGAAACTGACATGACCAATACAGGGTTATTGTGTAAATAACACAAACCATATCACTGTGAACAGCGGGCATGTAATTCTGACCGCGGATAAAAAAATAAGTTTAACTGTCTGCTGAATTTTTATTACGGATACAGCAACTGGTTTTTATTTTATTAAAAACTGACATTACAACGGAGACAAACCTTAGTCAGTGTTTATCCGGATGATAAAGGCTGATAGCTTATAGTATGTACCCTGTTTAAGCAGAGCGCCAGACTGACTGCCCAAAACCGTCATTTTAAACTAAAGCTACCACCTGCAGCCTGAATCTATCAATAAAGACTTTTCTTAAAATACAACGAAGTTAAACGGCCTTACACGCTGCAATTAAAATTACACAATACAGATCTGGTTGTGGTTGTTTATATTTCACAGTTACAAGCTAAACACCGGGCTGTGCCGTGACTTCGGCAGTTTACCCGACATCTGCTGCCAGCGGAAGACTATGATATTTAGATACACTTATTTTCTTTATTTCACCGCTCTCAATGCTTAATATGTAATGTTATAACGTTATTTTGTCATGCCATGGTGTTCTATGATAAGCAGTCCATTACTCTGTTCCGCATTACTGCGTTTATTGATGGCCAGCGGGGTGATCTGTGTTTTGATTATCGCCGTAAGCTGGGGTGTGAACGGATGATCAGGTTTAATGCCTGCCAGGCAGGCTACGGGAAGCAGGTGGTGACACCGGTGGTCGACGGGGAAATCCTCCCCGGAACGCTGACGGCATTGGTCGGTGTGAATGGCTGTGGAAAATCTACCCTGTTAAAAACAGTGGCCGGATTATTACCGGCGGTTTCCGGTGAATGCAGGGTATCACTGGCGCGGAAAAAAATTGGCTGGCTTCCGCAGCGTAGCGAATTAGAACGGCAGTTTCCGTTAACCGTTTTCGAACTGGTGGCTATGGGGTGCTGGCCGGCAACCGGGTGGTTTCGTGGCATCAACCGTCAGTTACGCCACCAGATTATGCAGGCTCTGGCGGCAACAGGTATGGAAAATTTTGCAGATGCAAGACCGGCGATGTTATCCGGCGGGCAACTGCAGCGGGTTTTATTTTCCCGTTTACTGATGCAACAGAGTGAATTATGGCTGCTGGACGAACCTTTCAGTGGTATTGACCAGCAAACTATCATTTCACTGATGACATTAATTCATCAGCAGCAGCGCTCAGGAACCACCATTGTGGTGGTATTGCATGACCAGCGACTGGTTGAGCAGAATTTTCGTCAGGTATTATCGCTGGAAGGAGAGAATGCCTGCTGGTATAGCTCTGAAAGTGAGCAGCAAGGGACATTGCGTTTATGTTGTTAGTTCAGCCTTTTATCGAATTTGCTTTTATGCGCAAAGCACTGGTTGCCTGTGCTGCTATTGCGATCAGTGCCACCCCGCTGGGGGTATTTCTCTCTCTGCGGCGGATGAGCCTGGTGGGCGATGCCCTTTCTCATGCTGTATTACCCGGCGCCGCGTTGGGATATCTGATTTCCGGACTGTCACTGGTCGCCATGGGTATTGGCGGATTGATCGCCGGGCTATCTGTTGCCCTGTTATCCGGGGTCGTCAGCCGTTTTACTCCGTTAAAAGAAGATGCCAGCTTTTCCGGATTTTATCTGGGTGCACTGGCACTGGGCGTGACTCTGATTTCATTGCGCCGCTCAGGGGTTGATTTATTAAATGTGCTTTTCGGTTCTCTGCTGGCAGTTAATAGTCAGGCACTGATTATGGTGGCTGCTATTTCTGCGGTCAGTCTGCTGGTCCTGGCGGTGATTTACCGTCCGCTGGTGATTGATGCATTTGATCCGCATTTCCTGCAGATGCAGGGCAGGTGGCATGCTCCGCTGGTGCACGGTATTTTTCTTATTCTGGTCGTGATGAATCTGGTGGCCGGATTTCAGATCCTCGGGACGTTAATGTCTGTCGGGTTAATGATGCTGCCGGCAGCAAGTGCCAGATTCTGGAGTCAGCGGCTGGAAAAAATACTGCTGACCGGTATTTTTATTGCCATTCTCTCTGCGTGGTTAGGTTTATCTGCATCATGGTATCTGTCTTTACCTGCAGGCCCTGCCGTTATTTTATGTGCCACAGGGTTTTTCTTTATTTCGGTATCTATTGGTCCCTGTGGCGGGATCTTCCGGCGTACCGCGGGCTGATAATTACAGGAACATCTGATGAAAAAATTGATTCCGGCCTTACTGGCTTGTTGCGCTGTTTTTACTCCGGCAGCAATGGCCGGTACCGTCCACGTCGTCGCCAGCTTTACAGTACTGGCAGATATGGTCAGGCAAATTGGCGGGCAGTATGTTGAGGTTAAAAGCCTGGTCGGGCCGGACGGCGACCCTCATACCTTTGAACCGGCACCACAGGACAGTGTTGCTCTGGCTAAGGCCGATGTGGTGGTAATCAGCGGATTAGGTCTTGAAGGCTGGATGGAACGTCTGATCCGGGCATCCGGTTATCAGGGGAAAGTGATTGTTGCTTCTCAGGGGATTACTCCGCTGACCATGACAGAAAACGGCAATAAGGTGACGGATCCCCATGCCTGGAATAGTATGGCTAACGGGGTGATTTATGCGCGTAATATCAGTCAGAGTCTGCAACAGGCAGACCCGCAGGATGCTGCTGAGATCCGGCGACAGGGGGATGCCTATATCCGGCAACTGGAAAGTCTGGATCATTGGGCACAGAGTAAATTTGCCGCTATTCCGGCCAGTAAACGGCTGGTATTAACCAGTCATGACGCCTTTGGCTATTTCGGCGACCGTTACGGGGTAAAATTCGTCTCGCCGATTGGCTTTAATACTGATGAAGAAGCCAGCGCATCCGGTGTGGCGGCCCTGATTAATCAGCTAAAAAGTACCGGCATTCATCGCTACTTTATAGAAAATCAGACCGATCCACGGCTGGTTCAGCAAATTGCCGCCGCAGCCGATGCTACTCCCGGCGGAGAACTGTACCCTGAAGCGTTATCTGACGAGCGAGGACCGGCAGCGACTTATCAGCAGGCTTTCCGTCTGAATGTCGATCAACTGCTGAAAAGTATGCAGTAACTGCGCCTGTAAAAAAGCGGCCTTTAGCAGGCCGCTTTATATCGTGTTCAGCGTTTCTTTTTTCTGCCCTGGACAGCGTTAAAGCGCGGGTTTGATTTACAGATCACAAATACCCGGCCATGGCGACGGACCAGTTTACAGTCAGGGTGTCGCTGTTTTGCAGACTTCAGGGAACTGAGTACCTGCATATCTGTTACTCCGCGGTTTTACTTCCCAGGAAACGGCCGTAACGCTGCTGGAATTTGGCGGCGCTGCTGTCCTGAGAAATAGTTTTCTGTTTGCCCGTATAAAAGCTGTGAGACGCTGAAGAGACGTCTAAGGTGACATATGGGAAAGTTTCCCCCTGGTATTCAATGGTCCGTTCGGTTTTGATGGTTGAACCGACCTTAAAATATTCATTCGCTGATGTATCGTGAAACACTACCGGGCGGTAGTAAGGATGGATATCTGGTTTCATTACTGCCTCTTAATTGTTATGTTATAACATAACTGCATTATGGCGATGACCACGGATGAAGGCAAGTGCTAAAAACGATTGTTTTACAGCATCAGGGGGGAGTGACTGAATTAAAGGAAAAAAAAGAGGCTGCATCTGCAGCCTCCTGAGTGTGTTTTACCGGAAACGGTTATTTCTCTGTGTGTTGTTCCGTGGTTTTACTGTTGCCAAAACGGCGGCGAACCACAACAAAGAACACCGGAACCAGGAAGATAGCCAGGCAGGTTGCGGTAACCATACCACCGATAACCCCGGTACCTACTGCATTCTGGGAGCCGGAACCTGCACCGGTACTGATGGCCAGTGGCAGTACCCCAAGGATAAAGGCCAGTGAGGTCATCAGAATTGGGCGCAGACGCATACGTACGGCTTCCAGGGTCGACTCAATCAGTCCTTTACCGTCTTTATCCATCAGGTCTTTAGCAAACTCAACGATCAGTATGGCGTTTTTCGCTGACAACCCGACGGTAGTCAGTAGTCCGACCACGAAGTACACGTCATTACTTAATCCCCTGAGAGTGGTGAACAGCAAGGCACCAATAATACCCAGCGGAACCACCAGCATGACAGAGAACGGGATAGACCAGCTCTCGTACAGTGCTGCCAGGCACAGGAACACGACAATCAGCGAGATAGCATATAACGCCGGCGCCTGGTTACCTGACATCCGTTCCTGATAAGACATACCGGTCCACTGGTAACCGATACCGGCAGGCAGTTTCGACGCCATTTGCTCCATCAGCGCCATGGCTTCACCAGAGCTTTTGCCCGGTGCCGGCTGTCCGAGGATTTCCATTGATGGTAAACCGTTATAGCGCTCCAGGCGTGGCGAACCGTATTGCCATTTCGCCGAAGAGAAGGCAGAGAAGGGTACCATCTGTCCGCCGGAGTTACGCACGTACCATTTATTGATATCGTCCGGCAGCATACGATCGCTGGCCTGTGACATCACATAGACTTTTTTCACGCGACCGCGGTCAATAAAGTCGTTGACGTAACTACCGCCCCAGGCAGAGCCCAGTGTGGTATTGATATCAGAAATAGATACGCCAAGTGCGTTAGCTTTTTCCTGATCAATCATCAGTTTGTACTGCGGTGTATCTTCCAGCCCGTTAGGGCGGACACCCACCAATACATCCGGATGCTGGGCAGCCATACCTAACAACTGGTTACGTGCTTCAGTCAGTTTTTCATGGCCCAGGTTTGCCTGGTCGATAAGTTCAAAGTCAAACCCGGTGGCATTACCCAGTTCGATAATTGCTGGCAGGTTAAACGGAATAACAAAAGCATCTTTGATCTGACCTAAAGCGGCCATTGCCCGTCCGGCAATCGCCGGTACCTTATTGTAACTGCCGGAGCGTTCATCCCAGGGTTTCAGGCTGACAAAGGCAATACCGGTGTTTTGTCCGCGGCCGGAGAATCCGAAACCGTTAACCGTAAACACAGACTGCACATTATCTTTCTCTTTGGTCAGGAAGTAGTTGGTGATCTGATCCATGACCTTCTGAGTACGTTGCTGGGTGGCTCCGGCCGGTAACTGCGCCTGGGCCAGCAGCAGGCCCTGGTCCTCATCCGGCAGGAAGGAACTTGGCAGTTTGGCAAATAACCATACCATCCCGACAACAATGACCAGGTAAACCACCAGATAGCGCCCGGTACGGCGAATAATGTGGCTGACACTGTTAACGTAGTGGTTAGTACTCTTGTCAAAAATACGGTTAAACCAGCCAAAGAAACCTTTGTCTTTGGCATGATCACCGGGTTTCACCGGTTTCAGGATAGTTGCACATAATGCAGGCGTCAGAATTAAGGCAACCAGCACTGACAGCACCATCGCAGAGACAATAGTGATGGAGAACTGACGGTAAATAACCCCGGTAGACCCGCCGAAGAAAGCCATCGGGATAAATACGGCCGACAGAACCAGTGCGATACCGACCAGTGCTCCCTGAATCTGTTCCATCGATCGTTTGGTGGCTTCTTTCGGGGGGAGCCCTTCTTCAGCCATCACACGTTCGACGTTCTCCACCACCACGATGGCATCATCCACCAGCAAACCGATGGCGAGTATCAGCCCGAACATCGTCAGGGTATTTATCGAGTAACCGAAAGCATTCAGGATGGCAAAGGTACCCAGTAATACCACAGGAACCGCGATCGTCGGGATCAGCGTTGCGCGGAAGCTCTGCAGGAACAGATACATGACCAGGAACACCAGCACGATAGCTTCGAACAGGGTTTTTACCACTTCAAAGATAGAAATCTTAACAAATGGCGTGGTGTCATACGGGTAAACGACTTTCAGGCCGTGGGGAAAGAAAGGTTCAAGCTTAGTCAGCTCTGCTTTCACCGCAGCCGCAGTGTCCAGCGCATTCGCCCCGGTAGCCAGTTTAATCCCTAAACCTGCAGCAGGCTTGCCATTATAGCGGGCGATAACTTCATAGTTTTCCCCCCCCAGTGCAACCTTCGCCACATCTCCCAGCGTCACCCTTGAACCATCGGTGTTAACTTTTAACAGGATTTTGCTGAATTCTTCAGGAGAGGTCAGCCGGGTCTGGGCAATGATTGATGCATTAAGCTGCTGACCAGGCACGGCAGGAGTACCACCTAACTGTCCGGCCGCTACCTGGGCGTTCTGGGCTTTAATTGCAGCAATAACATCAACCGGAGTCAGCTGATAGTTATTCAGTTTTGCCGGGTCCATCCAGATACGCATCGCATACTGGGCGCCGAACAACTGGGTATCACCTACCCCGGGAGTACGGCTGATAGGATCCTTAATGTTGGATGCCACATAGTCGGCAATATCATTCTGGTCCATGCTGCCGTCAGTGTTGACGAAGCCGGCAACCATCAGGAAACTGCTGGAAGACTTCTCAACGCTGATCCCTTGTTGCTGTACTTCCTGAGGCAGTAATGGCGTTGCCAGCTGAAGTTTGTTCTGTACCTGAACCTGGGCGATATCCGCATCGGTTCCGGCAGAGAATGTCAGGGTTAACTGCAATGTCCCGGAAGAGTCACTGCTGGAAGACATATACAGTAAACCATCAATCCCGTTCATATTTTGTTCTATGACCTGGGTAACGGAATCCTGTAAAGTTTTTGCATCAGCACCCGGGTAAGTTGCCTGAATCTGAATGGCCGGAGGAGCAACCGCAGGGTATTGCTCAATCGGGAGATTCAGAATCGACAACGCGCCCGCCAGCATCACAATGATGGCGAGGACCCATGCAAAAATCGGGCGATCGATAAAGAACTTAGCCATGAATCAGTGGCTCCTGTTAATACGAAAATTTTTCAGAGAATTACTGTGCATTACTGTCAGAGGTCGCGTCTGGTTTCACTTCCTGTGGTGTGACCTGAGCACCTGCTCTGGCACGCTGCAGGCCGACAGTAATGACTTTGTCACCGGATTTCAGTCCCTGAGTCACCAGCCACTGATCGCCAATGGCCTGGGCTGCCGTTACCTGACGGACTTCGACCTTATTATCACTGCCAACCACCATCGCCGTTGCCTGTCCGGTCGGAGTACGGGTTATGGCTTGCTGTGGTACTAACAAGGCATCAGGGTTGGTCCCTTCTTCCAGTCTGGCGCGGACAAACATACCGGGTAACAGTGTATGGTCAGGGTTCGGGACAATTGCCCGTAAAGTAATGGAACCGGTGGTCTGGTCAACAGTGACGTCGGAAAACTCCAGAGTCCCGGTATGCTTAAAGACAGAACCGTTATCCAGAACCACAGAGACTTTAGCTTTGCCATTGACCTGCTGTAACTGGCCGGATGCCAGCTCGGAGCGCAGGCGCATAAACTCATCACTCGACTGGGTAACATCGACATACATCGGGTCCAGTTGCTGAACGGTTGCCAGCGCAGTGGTCTGACCATTCTGCACTAACGCACCTTCAGTCACAGAAGATTTACCGATACGCCCGGAAATAGGAGAGCTGACTTTGGTATAGGCGAGGTTAATACGGGCCGATTCTACCGTGGCTTTTGCTGATTGTACTGCGGCAGCATTTTGTGCCGCGGTGGCAACCGCCGTATCATAATCCTGCTGACTGATATATTTGGTGCCAAGTAATGGCTGATAGCGGCGTACGGTCAGATTAGCGATACGGGCATTCGCCTGAGCTTTGGCTAAATCACCGAGGGCACTGTCATACGCGGCCTGGTAGGTTGCCGGATCAATCTGATATAACGACTCCCCGGCCTTGATATTACTTCCCTCAATGAAATTACGTTTCAGGATAATACCGGAAACCTGCGGACGAACTTCCGCGACCCTGTAGGCCAGCGTACGGCCTGGCAATTCAGTGGTAATGTTCAGAGGGGCTGTTTGTAACGTAACCACACCTACTTCCGGGGCAGCCTGCTGACCGGATTGTTGTGTGTTGTTATCACACCCGGTGAGTGCCACGCTCCCGGAAAACATCAGGATGGCCGCCAGAGGTGACAATCCTCTGTTCTTTTTCATAAATAAACCTCTAAGTATCCGGAATTGATCGAGCCACAGCCCTGAAGTATAGCGGTCTGTAGCTGTGTAATTATACAAACCATGTTATAGTACATATATACATGAATGTATGTAAATCCTTATATTGCCCTCTGGCAGGGTATATAACCCCTGATCCTATAAAGACAAACTTTCTATGGCACGAAAAACTAAAGAACAGGCGCTGGAAACCCGAAATCAAATTCTTGATGCTGCGCTCCACTGCTTTTCCACACACGGGGTGTCTTCTACCTCCCTGTCAGATATTGCAACCCGGGCGGGGGTAACACGCGGGGCGATTTACTGGCACTTCAAAAATAAAATCGACATCCTTAATGAGATCTGGCTGCAATGTGATGAGCATCTGGATGAACTGGAACTGGAATATCAGAAACAGTACCCGGATGATCCTCTTGCACAGATGAAAGCTTTACTTGTCACACTGTTACAATCTACGGTGAAAGATCATTCACGGAGAGCATTGATGGAAATTATATTCCATAAATGCGAGTTTGTCGGGGAAATGGAAACATTCCAAAAAATACAGCAAACCGTGTTATTGGAATGTTACCCAAAGATCGAAGCTTCATTACGTAAATGTGTATCCGCAGGTCAGCTTCCCGAAAAACTCAACACCCGCCAGACCGCAATTATTATGCGCAGCTATATCAGCGGACTGATGGAAAACTGGTTATTTACACCGGCGAGTTTCGACTTAGAAAAGGATGCGCCAGAGCTGGTCGAAGCTTTTATTGATATGCTTCGTTTTAGTCCGGCGCTACAGAAATAAGCCGATGACACCAGTTGTTTTATCCCGCTGGTGTCGCTTTCTGTTCTTCATTATCCCGCCTGGCGATATAATCCTTTTTGACAATTTCCAGGGCACTTAGCACCACCTGTGCCGGTACCTGGTTTTGTTCCAAAAGCATAATTAAATCAACAGCAAGTTTGACCTCTTCAGGTGCAGATTCCAGCGACATAAAGTTAACCTGTTATGTAAAAAAGTGATTTACCGGTATGTGCGATCAACCGGGGTTAATTGATATTGCCGGTCATTGTTACCCCTGCCGGAATTAAGGAAAAATACAGGCAAGGCGGTGTCTGATGGTTAACCATGGCCTTTCCGGAAACCGGGTCACAGACACCTTGCGGGCAGCCCCTGAGAACAGTGACCAACTATAGCCAGTCAGGCTGATGCATTTCAATATCGGGAGGAGTTAATTACGCAGGGATGCCTGCCAGTGGCTCTCACGTAAAGCGTGACGACAGCGGGCCAGACGCTGCTCAAGGACAGAGATATGTTCTGCAATAAGCTGCTGTTGTTGCAGGGTATCGGCGGTATTCAGTTGCTGTTCCTGTTGTTCTATCATCTCGCACAGGCGTGCTTCATAGCCACGTTGTTGCTGATATTTATCAAACCAATAGCTGGCGCTGGTCGCGGGCGCGGGCTGACGACTGTCCAGACTACTGAGTTCCCGTTGCATGGCCTGGCACTGATCAACCATCCGTTGTGATAACCATTGAAAAGGGGGCGACTCACTATCAGACATTGCTTGCAGGGCCAGCAGATGGCAGCGAATTTGCTGAATATAGTCCAGTAATCGGTGGCCGCGATCAGCAAATAACAGGGGGTCAAAACGTTTTTCCCGGCAAACAGGATTACCTGCCAGCTCCGCCTGCTGCTGTAACTGTGCTAATAAGCGCCTAAACTGGGTGATAACTTTTTCTTTCTTCATGTTCTTTATTTATGTCCGGGATGACCTGTTAGCAAAATGACTGGCGCAGCAATGATAACTGCCGGTCACTGACACTGTCGCAGTTATTTCCCGGGAGGCCTTCCCGCACAGAGCGATTGCTTATCAGACAGGGAGTGATTATTGTAATCAGACGTCCCCGGGTGCTGAAAGGCAGTATAAAAAAGCACAAGTCGGGTGTCTGAGGTTGCAATTGTTTTGCAGTTTGCTTAGATTTGTCCGTTTTCGTGTGCAGTCCCCCCGAATATAACGTTACCGGCCAGCTTATTTTAGCGGACCGGTCGGGTCTGCGCGTTACTGAGAATTCACCAGGCGTACCATTATGAGCGTAACTGAGCAACAGCTTGAATCGATTAAAAACAGCATTAAAAGTGTTCCCGACTATCCGAAACCAGGGATCCTTTTCCGTGATGTTACCGGACTGCTGGAAGATGTAAAAGCCTATTCAGCGACCATTGATCTGCTGGTTGAGCGTTATCGTGGCAAAGGTATTACTAAAGTTGTGGGTACCGAAGCCCGTGGTTTTTTGTTTGGTGCTCCGGTGGCTTTAGGGCTGGGTGTAGGTTTTGTTCCGGTACGTAAACCCGGCAAATTACCCCGTGAAACCTACCGTGAAGAATTCACTCTTGAATACGGTACGGATGTGCTTGAAATGCATACCGATGCAGTGAAACCAGGCGATGTGGTACTGGTTGTCGATGATTTGCTGGCGACCGGTGGTACCATTGAAGCGACTGTAAAACTGATCCGTCGTGCCGGGGCTGAGGTACATGATGCGGCTTTCGTGATTAATTTATTTGACCTCGAAGGGGAGTCCCGTCTGGAAGCGATGGGTATTAACTGCTTCAGCGTGGTTAACTTTCCCGGCCACTGAGTTACCTGTTCCCCGTATCTGCCTGTGACCTAAACTTATAGGCAATGGGCCGGGTGGCTGATACACTAGGCAGCGCAATAACGGGGCCGGAATGTCCCGTTATCCGCCGCTATAGATTCGAGATGCAGTGGCGCCAGATTGGGGTGCTGCATGATGTGTTAACCCTATCCAGTGACTAAAATTCCATGAGTTATCAGGTTCTTGCGCGAAAGTGGCGGCCTCAGGTTTTTGCTGATGTTGTCGGCCAACAGCATGTTTTGACCGCGCTGGCCAATGGTTTGTCATTGGGCAGACTCCACCACGCTTATCTTTTTTCCGGTACCCGCGGCGTGGGAAAAACCACCATTGCCCGGCTGCTGGCCAAAGGGCTGAATTGTGAGCAGGGCATTACTGCCACACCCTGTGGTCAGTGTGAAAACTGCCGTGAGATTGAACAGGGGCGGTTCGTTGATCTGATTGAGATCGATGCGGCTTCCCGGACTAAAGTCGAAGATACCCGGGATCTGCTGGATAATGTGCAATATGCACCGGCCCGCGGACGTTTCAAAGTTTATCTGATCGATGAAGTACATATGCTGTCGCGGCATAGCTTTAATGCGTTACTGAAAACGCTGGAAGAGCCGCCGGAGCATGTCAAATTCCTGTTAGCCACCACTGATCCGCAAAAATTACCGGTGACCATTCTCTCCCGCTGCCTGCAGTTTCACCTGAAAGCACTGGATGTGGAACAAATCAGTCAGCAGCTGACCCATATTCTCAGCCAGGAACAGATCCCCGCAGAGGCCAGGGCATTGCAGTTACTGGCGCGTGCAGCTGATGGCAGTCTGCGTGATGGCCTGAGTCTTACGGATCAGGCGATTGCCATGGGGCAGGGTGCTGTGACCACCGATACTGTTGCTGCGATGCTGGGGGCACTGGACAGCAGTCAGCCACTGGCCTTAATTGAAGCTCTGGCCAGCGGCGAGGCTGAGGCGATGATGGAGCAGCTGCAACAAGCGGCCAGCCGAGGTGTAGAGTGGGAAGTGCTGCTGGTAGAAATGCTGCGTTTGTTACATTGCATCGCAATGCTGCAACTGTTACCGGGCACACTGAATGAAGAGTTTGTTGCCAGTGAACAGCAACTGCGTGAACTGGCGAGAAAATTACCGCCGGAAGAAGTACAGCTTTATTATCAGACATTGCTGATGGGCAGGAAAGATCTGCCACTGGCCCCGGACCGTCGTATGGGGGTGGAAATGACACTGCTGCGTGCGCTGGCTTTTCATCCGCTGGCGGTGACTGAACCTCGCAGCGCTGAGCCGTTCAGGGGGCCTCAGACAGCGGCGCCTGTCGCCGTATCAGCACCCGCGGCCGCTTCCCCGGTGGCCTCTGTGACCGGCAGCCGGCCGCAACAGAGTACGGAACCGGAGAAAGCACCGGAGAAAACACCGGCGAAAGCAGATACCACCAGCCAGCTATTACAGGCCCGTACCGAGCTATTGCGCAGGGGGGCCTCCGGCGCAAAAAAGACTGAGCCGGCGGTGCCTGACGCGCAGCCGGCGCAGAGTGCACTGCAGCGACTGGCCGCAGTGACCGGGCAGGGACGCCAGGCCCGGTCAGCCAAAACTTCCGCGGGCAGTCAGCCGGAGAAAAAAGAAAGTTACCGCTGGACGACCCGGCAACCGGAGACAGAGAGTACTCAGCCGGTGGCGACGCCGAAAGCATTACGCAGCGCACTGGAACATGAAAAAACACCGGAACTGGCTGCCAGACTGGCGGATGAAGCACAACAGCGTGATGCATGGGCCGCAGAAATTGCCAGCCTGACACTGCCGAAACTGGTTCAGCAACTGGCGCTGAATGCCTGGAAGCAACAGCAGGGTAATGCAGTGTCTCTTCATCTGCGTTCGTCCCAAAGTCACCTGAATTCGCCTTCAGCCCGTAAGGTACTGGCGGAGGTTTTATCTGCCGCGGCAGGTGAAACGGTTGAACTGACTATCGAGACCGATGATAATCCGGCAGTACTGACGCCACTGGAATGGCGGCAGGCGATTTATGAAGAAAAGCTGACGCAGGCGCGCCAGTCGATGGTCAATGATCCTTATATCAGGACATTGCAGACGTTATTCGATGCGGATCTGGATGAGGAAAGCATCCGGCCCGTGTAATCATGCTGCAGGTCATCATCAGGATGGCTGTGGCCTAAGCAGAGAGAGAGAACTATGTTTGGTAAAGGTGGTCTGGGCAACTTAATGAAGCAAGCCCAGCAAATGCAGGACAAAATGTCTCAGGTTCAGGAAGAGATCGCTGCACTGGAAGTGACCGGAGAGTCCGGCGCTGGTCTGGTAAAAGTCACCATCAATGGTGCACATAACTGCCGCCGTGTAGAAATTGATCCAAGCCTGCTGGAAGATGACAAAGATATGCTGGAAGACCTGGTTGCTGCGGCATTTAATGATGCAGCGCGCCGGATTGAAGAGACCCAGAAAGAAAAAATGGCGTCGGTATCTTCCGGTATGCAACTGCCTCCCGGCTTTAAGATGCCATTCTGATGCAGACAAGCCCGCTGCTGGAATCCCTGATGGAATCCCTGCGTTGTCTGCCCGGTGTCGGGCCTAAGTCAGCGCAGAGAATGGCTTTTCACCTGTTACAGCGAGATCGTAGCGGCGGGATGCGTCTGGCGCAGGCGCTGACCCGCGCGATGTCGGAAATTGGTCACTGTGCTCACTGCCGGACATTTACCGAGCAGGAGATGTGTACTATTTGCACTAATCCACGGCGTCAGCAAAATGGAGTCATCTGTGTGGTGGAAAGCCCGGCGGATATCCATGCTGTGGAGCAGACCGGCCAGTTTTCCGGACGCTATTTTGTCCTGATGGGGCATTTGTCGCCATTAGACGGTATCGGGCCCGGTGATATCGGGCTCGATCTGCTGGAACAACGGTTGCAGAACGAAGCCATTACTGAGGTGATTCTGGCGACCAACCCGACCATTGAAGGTGAAGCTACCGCCAATTATATTGCCGAACTTTGTCGTCAGTATTCGGTGGAAGCCAGCCGCATTGCTCACGGTGTCCCTGTCGGCGGTGAACTGGAAATGGTTGACGGTACGACCCTGTCACATTCTCTTGCCGGACGGCAAAAGTTCAAATATTAATCGCTTGCTGATGTTCCTGTTGAACATCAGCTTGAAATTCTGCATATCATCCCCATCTAACATCCAGACATTAGTTAATCCTGATTTTTGAGGTATCAATGACAATGAAAGGACAAGAGACTCGTGGTTTTCAGTCAGAAGTAAAACAACTTTTGCAGCTGATGATCCATTCGCTCTACTCAAACAAAGAGATCTTTTTGCGCGAGCTTATTTCTAACGCCTCTGATGCGGCAGATAAGCTTCGTTTCCGTGCCCTGTCTGACGCCGGCCTGTATGAGGGGGACGGTGATTTACGGGTCCGTATCTCAACAGACAAAGAAAAGCGCACTCTGACTCTGAGTGATAACGGTATCGGTATGAGCCGTGAGGAAGTTATTGACAACCTGGGGACCATTGCTAAATCAGGTACCCGTGCTTTCCTTGAGTCAATGGGCTCTGATCAGGTAAAAGACAGCCAGCTGATTGGTCAGTTCGGGGTGGGCTTCTACTCGGCATTTATCGTTGCCGATAAAGTGACTGTCCGTACCCGGGCGGCAGGTGCACCTAAAGAAGACGGTGTGTTCTGGGAGTCTGCCGGTGAAGGTGAGTACACCCTGGCCGATATCGAGAAAGCGGATCGTGGTACCGAAATTACCCTGCACTTGCGTGAAGGTGAAGACGAGTTCCTCGACAGCTGGCGGGTGCGTAATATTGTCAGCAAATATTCTGACCATATCGCGTTACCGGTTGAGATAGAAACCAAAGATGAAGAGAACGATACAACCCACTGGGAGAAGGTGAATAAAGCTCAGGCTTTGTGGACCCGTAATAAGTCAGATATTACTGACGAAGAGTATAACGACTTCTATAAACATATTGCCCATGACTTCACCGATCCGCTGATCTGGAGCCATAACCGCGTTGAAGGTAAACAGGAATATACCAGTCTGCTGTATATCCCGGCCCAGGCACCATGGGATATGTGGAACCGTGATCATAAACACGGACTGAAACTGTATGTTCAGCGTGTATTTATCATGGACGATGCAGAACAGTTTATGCCGAACTACCTGCGTTTTGTCCGCGGTCTGATAGATTCAAACGATCTGCCGCTGAACGTATCCCGTGAAATTCTGCAAGACAGCCGTGTTACCCAGAGCCTGCGCAGTGCTCTGACCAAACGTACCCTGCAGATGCTGGAAAAACTGGCCAAAGATGATGCCGCCAAATACCTGCAATTCTGGAAAGCGTTTGGTCTGGCACTGAAAGAAGGTCCGGCCGAAGATTCATCGAATCTGCCGGCAATTGCTAAACTGTTGCGCTTTGCATCGACCCATAACGACAGTTCAGAACAGACAGTGACTCTGGAAGACTACATCAGCCGGATGGCGGACGGTCAGGAGAAAATCTATTACATCACTGCTGATAGTTACGCTGCTGCGAAAAACAGTCCGCATCTGGAATTGTTCCGCAAAAAAGGCATCGAGGTGCTGTTGCTGTCTGATCGCATCGATGAGTGGATGATGAGCTATCTGACGGAGTTTGATGGTAAATCTTTCCAGTCGGTCAGCAAAGCCGATGATTCACTGGATAAACTGGCCGACGAAGAAACCGACCAGCAGAAAGAAAGTGAAAAAGCACTGGAACCTTTTGTTGAACGTGTGAAAACGCTGCTCGGTGACCGGGTGAAAGACGTGCGCCTGACCCACCGTCTGACGGATACCCCGGCGATTGTGGTGACTGATGCCGATGAAATGAGTACCCAGATGGCGAAGCTGTTTGCAGCTGCAGGCCAGGATGCACCGGAAGTTAAATATATCTTTGAAATTAATCCGGACCATCCGCTGGTGAAACAGGCGGCAGAGACCACTGATGATGCCCGTTTTGCTGACTGGACTGAATTACTGCTGGATCAGGCCCTGTTCGCTGAACGCGGGTCACTGGATGATCCTAACCAGTTTATTCGTCGTATGAACCAGTTGCTGCTGGGATAATTCGCCTCTTCAGGCCATTATTCAGATAACGGCAGTCAGATAGCGCACCCTTATACCGGGTGCGCTTTTTTTTGGTTCATCGCGTTTTACCGGGGAACGCTGCTTTTATCTTCAGGAAGAAGTATTCATTATCCCGGTATCCATATGCCA
>NZ_JAERJS010000011.1:0-91920 GCF_018257525.1 Tatumella sp. JGM130
AGGAGTCAACCACTATTTCGTGATTTTTTCTCCGGACCGAATCGCTTCAGTCCCTGTCACGCCGCTGCGCATCGCGCTTTGCCGTGTCAGTGGATGCGCATTATAGGGAGTTAATTTTTTCTGGCAAGGGTTTATTTTAAATTAATTACTGACTGGCGGGTTTTTACTCATTTCATCACTAAATTGCGAGTATTTTCAGCGAAAGCAGGCCATAGCGTTGTAAAACGGGCAATAAACGCTCAGTTTCCACGGTCATTGCAGTACAAAACGCAATATCCGCAACAGAAGAACAGGTTTTTACCGGTTGTTGCTGTAACAGCCATGCCGTTCTTCTGGCAATTGCGGCACCTGAATCCACCAGTCTGGTGCCTTCAGGTAATACTGACTGCAATTCTTCCTTTAGTAACGGGAAGTGAGTACAGCCCAGCACCACCGTATCCGGAGGTTCGGGTAGCTTAAGCCACGGCCGGATAATTTTCCGTATGTCACTCAGTGATACTGCGTCACCCTGTAGTTTTTGTTCGGCCAGGACTACCAGCTCAGCAGAACCCAGCATTTCTATATGGCATTCTTTAGCGAACTGCCGGACTAACTGGTGGGTATAAGGCCGTTTTACCGTACCGCGTGTTGCAAGCAGCCCGACAATACCGTTACGGGTCAGGCGTGCTGCAGGTTTTATCGCCGGGACAACACCTACGACCGGGAAATCAAATGCTTCACGGAGTGCAGGTAAAGAGACCGTGCTTGCAGTATTACAGGCAACGACAGCAATAGAGACAGTATAGTCGCGGGTAATCGCTGCAGTAATCGCCTTAACGCGTTCAACAATATAATGCTCTGTTTTCTCCCCGTACGGGAATCCGACATTATCAAATACATATATATAGTGTGCATCAGGCAATAGCTGCCTGATTTCATCATATACCGAAAGGCCACCAACCCCGGAATCAAAGACCAGGATCGCCGGCCGCCCCTCAGCAGTGGCAGAAGGCATTAACTCATCCTGAACAACTGTCGCCATACACTGTCTCATCGTTATCAGTAAACGGATAATTTATTCTATCACGATACCGTTCTGCGGGGCCGGACGGCTTCGCAGGAAATCAGCTGCGCTCACAATTATCCCGACAACCGCCCGGTAAAGGAGTCATACGCCCCGATGATCCGATGCTGGACATCAGCGCCGGAATCCCTACAATCGCCGCCTGATACCCAACAACCAGGATTCATTATGACCCCGGAACATCTCCCCGTTGAAGACTATGACGACCAGCTGGCGGAAAAAGTTAATCGCTTAAGCGCTATGATGGCGCCGTTTAATGCACCTGATGCCGAAGTATTTCGCTCGCCTGTCAGCCATTACCGTATGCGTGCAGAATTTCGTATCTGGCATCAGGGAGATGATCTGTACCATATTATTTTTGATCAGCAGACCCGCCAGCGAATCCGGGTAGACAGCTTTCCTGCCGCCAGTGAACTGATTAATACCATGATGCCACTGATGATAGAGGCATTACGTGATAACCCTGTATTACGCCATAAACTGTTTCAGATCGATTATTTGTCGACCTGCAGCCGGGAAATCATTATCTCTCTTTTATACCATCGGAAAATAGATGATGTATGGCAGACAGAAATATCTCTGCTGCGTGACAGTCTGCGGGCCCGGGGATTTAACGTCCAGTTCATCGGCCGCGCAACAAAGACAAAAATTTGCCTGGATCACGACTATGTTGATGAAGTCCTGACCGTGGACGGCAGAGAAATGATTTATCGCCAGGTGGAAAACAGCTTTACGCAACCTAATGCAGCAATAAATGTAAAGATGCTGGAGTGGGCATTGGCGGCTACCCGTGGCGCTAAGGGAGACTTACTGGAACTCTATTGTGGTAACGGAAACTTTTCGTTAGCGCTGGCAAGAAATTTCCGCCGCGTACTGGCCACCGAAATAGCCAAACCCTCAGTAGAGTCTGCACAATACAATATTGCCGCGAATAATATTGATAATGTGCAGATTATCCGGATGTCGGCAGAAGAGTTTACCCAGGCCATGCAAGGGGTGCGTTCTTTTAACCGTTTGCAGGGTATCGAGCTTAAAGACTATGACTGTGAAACGATTTTTGTTGATCCCCCGCGCAGCGGTCTGGACAGTGAGACACTCAAAATGGTTCAGGCTTATCCGGCTATTCTGTATATCTCCTGTAATCCACAGACCCTGAGCGAAAACCTGGAAACACTGAGCACCACGCACCACGTAGAACGTCTGGCATTGTTCGATCAATTCCCTTACACCCACCATATGGAATGTGGTGTGCTGCTGCGCCGTAAATAAATCTGTGGCTAACTGTTACTGCCCTTCTTATGGGCGGTAATGTTAGTAAAATCAGCGACGGCGAAAACGGCTAAAAATCCAGAAAACCAGACAGACCATTAAAAGTACCGGTAGAAAATCAGAACCGATTTGCGGGTACCGGGTACGGATTACCGCACTGCAGACCAGTATTCCTAGCAGAAAAAATCCTCCTGCCAGCGAAGGCGTGCCTTCCGGCATACTTCTGTTCAGATAGCGCTGATGCAGATACCACACAGAAAGCGCCAGCGAGATGAGAGGGAAAAAGGAAAACGGGACGCCGTCAGTAAATAAAGCAGAAAAACTACCATTAATTGACAGACCGGCAATAAAGGCCAGAATCAGGGTGCCTTTATCACGCGTGTTTTGTTCAGTCATATTATTACCTGTTTACGTCATGTTCTGAGTGTTCGGTAGCTGATGCCAGCCTTTCCTGCTCCCTGCGGTACCAGTAATAAGCGCCCTTAGAGATCATGCGTAATTGCAGTACCAGACGCTCTTCCAGCTTTCGCCGCTGTTCTGCATCTACATCGACCGCTTCAGCCCCTGCGCTGAAAACAATAGTGACCATTGCTTCTGCCTGAGCTTCGGTGAAACTGCGCGGCATATGGTTTTCTAATTCCAGATAGTCGGCAAGTTCGGCGATAAAGTGCTGAATTTCTCTGGCGACCGCGGCACGAAAAGCAGCAGAAGTCCCTGAACGTTCGCGCAGTAACAAACGAAAGGCGTTCGGGTTATTACCAATAAATTCCATAAAAGTAGAGACCGAGGTTTTGATGATGCTACCGCCTTTAGCGATTCGTTGCCGCGCCTGACGCATTAACTGGCGCAGCATTAACCCGCTTTCATCAACCATAGTCAGGCCAAGCTCATCCACATCTTTGAAATGACGGTAAAACGAAGTCGGTGCAATACCTGCTTCACGGGCAACTTCACGTAAGCTCAGGCTGGTGAAACTGCGTTCTGCACTTAGCTGACTGAACGCTGCTTCAATAAGAGTACGTCTTGTACGTTCTTTTTGTTGTGCTCTGACGCCCATCATCTCTGCCTTTTTACACTTTATGTTGGCACTATATCAAAATTATCAGCGTACAGTGGGGCAAACTTTGTGAACGCCTGTTAACCTGTTCATTAAACACGGAAACAAGAAATAACACGATTAGCGTTCAGACAGAATGACTAAAATGTTATATTTAGGTTGTTAAAATGTTTATGAAAATAGGGCGTACGGGTATGCAAAAGTCTTACGATTACGATGCCATTGTCATTGGTTCCGGTCCCGGCGGTGAAGGTGCTGCTATGGGGCTGGTGAAACAGGGAGCTCATGTAGCGGTTATTGAGCGTTATCATAATATCGGTGGCGGCTGTACCCATTGGGGAACGATTCCGTCAAAGGCTTTGCGACACGCTGTCAGCCGAATCATCGAATTTAATCAAAACCCGTTATACAGCGATCATTCACGCCTGTTACGTTCTTCATTTTCAGACATTCTGAAACATACAGAAAATGTTATTCAGCAGCAAACAACCATGCGCCAGGGTTTTTACGAACGCAATCACTGTGAAATATTTCAGGGTGATGCGAACTTCGTCGATGCTCATACCATTGAAGTTGTATTGCCTGACGGTACACGTGAGAGGCTGACAGCCGGTAAATTTGTTATTGCCTGCGGTTCACGCCCTTATCATCCTGACAACGTTGATTTTTCACATCCCCGTATTTATGACTCCGACTCGATCCTCGATTTACGCCACGAACCTTCACACGTCATTATTTATGGTGCCGGTGTGATTGGCTGTGAATATGCTTCTGTCTTCCGCGGACTGGGCGTAAAGGTCGACCTGATCAATACCCGTGACCGTCTGCTGGCGTTCCTCGATCAGGAGATGTCAGACTCTCTTTCTTATCACTTCTGGAATAGTGGTGTGGTTATCCGCCATAACGAAGAGTTTGAAGAAGTGGAAGGAAATGACGACGGCGTCATCGTCCATTTAAAATCCGGTAAAAAAGTGAAAGCAGACTGTCTGCTGTATGCTAATGGCCGTACCGGAAATACGGATTCACTGTCGCTGGAGAATGCCGGGCTGGAAGCCGACAGCCGCGGTCTGCTTAAAGTTAATAATATGTACCAGACCGCACAGCCTCATATTTTTGCGGTGGGTGATGTTATCGGCTACCCCAGCCTGGCCTCCGCCGCTTACGACCAGGGCCGTATTGCCGCACTGGCGATGATTAAAGGTGAAGCGACCGCCCATCTGGTTGAGGATATTCCGACCGGTATTTATACCATTCCGGAAATCAGCTCCGTCGGCAAAACCGAGCAGCAACTGACTGCAATGAAAGTCCCTTATGAAGTAGGACGGGCACAATTTAAACACCTCGCCCGTGCCCAAATCGTCGGGATGAATATTGGCAGCCTGAAAATTTTATTCCACCGGGATACCAAAGAGATTCTGGGTATTCATTGCTTCGGAGAACGGGCGGCAGAAATTATCCATATCGGGCAGGCCATTATGGAGCAAAAGAACGGTGGTAATACTATTGAGTACTTTGTAAATACCACCTTTAACTATCCGACTATGGCCGAGGCCTATCGTGTCGCGGCATTAAATGGCCTTAACCGTTTATTTTGAGATCTGTCCTGACGCAACCATATGCGCACTGATGGTTTCTGCCAGCTGCTCGTAGCGGCTGCGCAGAGGAGAACCCGGACGGTAAACCAGTGCAATCGTTCGCTGTGGTACTGGTTTATCGCAGGTAATATAACAAACACCATCCCGTTCACGTTCAGCAGGCACTGCCAGCGAAGGCATCAGAGTGATTCCGCTTCCGGCAGCAACCATATTTCGCAGCGTTTCCAGACTGGTCGCGCGGAAATGGGTATCTTCGTCGGCTCCGGCAGAGAAGCAGAAGCCCAGTGCATGGTCGCGCAAACAATGTCCGTCCTGCAACATCAGTAACTTTTCACCGGCCAGGTCAGACATGGGTACCCGCTCACGGTTATGCCAGGGATGATCGGAATATACCGCCAGTTTCATCGGTTCATCAAACAACGGCACTTCAATAAAGGCTTCTGTCTCTTTAACCAGAGCCATAATTGCGCAATCCAGTTGTCCGTTATCCAGCTGAGCCAGCAATTGCTGAGTCTGTGCTTCATGCAGATACATTTCCAGCCGGGGAAATGTTTTATGCAGCATAGGCACAATTTGTGGCAGTAAATAGGGGCTGACGGTAGGGATCAAACCGATATGTAATGGCCCGGACATTGTTTCGCCCTGCTGGCTGGCCATTTCCTTCAGCACTTTGACTTCCCGTAAAACAGTACGAGCCTGGTCCACCAGTAATAAACCGGCCTGAGTAAACAATACCTTACGGCTGGTGCGTTCCAGTAGCATCACGCCCAGCTCATCTTCCAGTTTACGGATTTGCCCGCTCAGCGTCGGCTGGCTGACATGGCAGGCATCTGCCGCACGTCGAAAGTGGCGATGTTCTGCCAGTGATACCAGGTACTCAAGGTCGCGAATATTCATTGATTTCCTTCAGTCTGTGATAGCTAGTGACGATAGATAGCATAGCAATCAACGATTAGCCCTATCAAGCTGAGATCGTCATAATCATCTCAACTGATAACAAACATCTTTTATTTAACGCCATATGGCGTAGGACAGGAGCCAATATGTCAAACAGTTACGAAGGTCGCACCGTACCCGAAGTTACTTTCCATACCCGTCAGGGCGATAAATGGGTAGATATGACTACTGCTGACTTGTTTAAAGATAAAACAGTAATTGTATTTTCACTGCCCGGTGCATTTACCCCCACCTGCTCATCGAGTCATTTACCCCGCTATAACGAGCTGTACAGCGTATTTTCGCAACATGGTGTGGATGAGATTTTATGTATCTCCGTTAATGATGCGTTCGTGATGAATGCATGGAAAGCCGATCAGCATGCAGAAAATATCACTTTTATTCCGGATGGTAATGGTGATTTCACCCGTGGCATGGATATGCTGGTCGGGAAAGAAGACCTTGGCTTTGGTGCACGCTCATGGCGTTATTCCATGCTGGTACGTAACGGTCACGTTGAGAAAATGTTTGTTGAACCCAACAAACCCGGTGACCCGTTTGAAGTCTCTGATGCAGACACCATGCTGCGGTATCTGGCCCCGGAAGTAAAATTACAGGAATCCGTCTCACTGTTTACCAAACCAGGCTGCCAGTTCTGCACCAGGGCTAAACAGATGCTGCAGGAGCGCGGAATTCAGTATGAAGAAATCATTTTAGGTCAGGATGCGACAACTGTCAGCCTGCGGGCAATCACTGGCAGAGCCACGGTACCACAGGTCTTTATTGGCGGTCGCCATATTGGTGGCAGTGATGACCTGGAACAGTACTTCCTGAGAAGCTGACCGGCATACCCCCGGCCAGGCAGACAATAAAACAGCGGACCCCGGTCCGCTGTTTGTTATCAGGTAAGACGTTGTTTTGCTTCATGGATAGCTAAAGCGACCTGTGCCGGAGCAACACCACCGCGGGCATTACGTTTATCCAGACAGGATTGTAACGATAATACCGGATACACATCTTCACCAATCACCGGGCTGAAAGTACGGAGTTGATCCAGCGACAATGCTTCCAGAGCGACCCCTTTACCAATCGCAGCAACAACGGCTTCGCCGACAATATGGTGTGCCTCACGGAAAGGAACCCCCTTTGCCACCAGGTAATCGGCTAATTCCGTGGAGTTAGCATATCCCTGTTCAGCGGCTTCCTGGCAACGGGGACGTTTCACCTGAATCCCTTCCAGTACCAGCCCGGCCATATGCAGACAGTCCAGCCAGGTGTCGAGCGCATCGAACAAGCCTTCTTTATCTTCCTGCATATCTTTATTGTAGGCGAGCGGTAATCCTTTCAGAGTCATCATCATCCCGGTTAAGGCGCCCTGAACACGACCGCATTTACCGCGGATAAGCTCCAGTGCATCCGGGTTTTTCTTCTGTGGCATCAGGGAAGAACCGGAAGTGACTTTATCCGCTAATTCGACAAAGCCTGCTTCACCGGAGTTGAAGAAGATAAGATCTTCGGCGAAACGCGATAAATGGACCATACCGATCGATGCATCGGAAAGCAGTTCCAGCACATGGTCACGGTCAGACACCGAATCCAGACTGTTACGGGTAGCAGAGGCAAAACCAAGCCAGCCGGCCAGCTGTTCACGGTCAATTTCATATGCCGTACCGGCAAGGGCCCCGCAGCCCAGCGGACTGACATCAAGACGCTTCAGCGCATCCTGCAGACGGCTTTCATCACGGGCCAGCATTTCTGTATATGCCAGACACCAGTGCGCAAAAGTTACCGGTTGTGCACGCTGCAGGTGGGTATAACCCGGCATAACGGCATCCTGGTTAACTTCGGCGGTGGCAACCAGATCCTGCTGAAGCTGACGGGTTGCCGCCAGCAGCTCAGTGATCATCGTTTTACACCATAATTTAAGATCTGTAGCAACCTGGTCATTACGGCTACGGCCGGTGTGCAGTTTTTTACCCAGCGCACCCACCTTATCAATCAGCTGTCCTTCAACCCAGCTATGGATATCTTCAGCATCACTTTGCAGAATCTGCTCAGGGTTCGCCCGGACATCATTCAGCAGAGCCTGCAGAGCCTGTTCCAGTTGTTGTTGTTCTTCCTGGCTCAGTACGCCCACGGTAACCAGCGCTTTAGACCAGGCAACGGAGCCGGTAATATCCTGTTCCGCAAGCCGGTAATCAAAACGCAGTGAATCATTAAATTGTTTAAATCGCTGGTCTGCTGCCTGAGTAAAACGTCCGCCCCACAGTGCCATACTGATACTTCCTATAATCGGTTATTCTTAAAAACAAGGCGGCATAGCCGCCGCCCTGGTCCGGTATTACGGCTGAATGAGACGGAAGGTTACTTCTGCTCTTTCAGTGCACGGATACGTGATGACAGTGAGTACAGACGGATAAAACCACCCGCATGGCTATGGTCATAAACTTCGTCTTCGCCAAAGGTAGCGAATTCTTCTGAGTACAGGCTGTTCTGCGATTTTTTACGGATAGCAGTCACCTGACCTTTATACAACTGCAGTACAACCTCACCATTCACGGTTTCTGCCAGTGACTCAGAAGATGCCTGTAAGGATTTACGGACTGGGGTAAACCAGCGTCCGTCATACACGACATACGACATTTCCAGGCCCAGCTGCTCACGCCATTTATAGCTGTCACGATCCAGTACCAGCTGCTCAACAGCACGCAGAGCATTCACCATAATCGTCCCGCCCGGTGTTTCATAACAACCACGGGATTTCATACCGACCAGACGGTTCTCAACAATATCGATACGTCCGACGCCATGTTTTGCGCCCAGCGCGTTCAGAACATCCAGGCAGCCGAACGGAGAAAGTGCCTCACCGTTAACAGCAACAATACGCCCTTTTTCGACAGTCACCGAGACTTCTTCCGGCTGATCTGGCGCGTCCTGCGGATCAACAGTCCAGACCCAGCAATCTTTATTTGGTGCATTCCACGGACTTTCCAGCACACCACCTTCGGTTGAAATATGCCATGCATTTTCATCACGACTGTAAATTTTTTCGAGAGTGGCTGTCGTCGGAATATTACGTTCTTTCAGGTAGTCAAGCAGTGCTTCACGGGAACGCAGATCCCACTCACGCCACGGAGCAACCACTTTAAGCTGCGGTGCCAGGGCAGTGTAAGTGCTTTCAAAACGTACCTGATCGTTACCTTTACCGGTGGCACCATGACACAATGCATCAGCGCCCACTTTCAGTGCCAGCTCAACCTGAGCCCTGGCAATGATCGGCCGGGCCATTGAGGTACCCAGCAAATAGGTCCCTTCATACAGCGCGCCAGTTTGCAGCACAGGATAAACATAGTCGCTGATAAATTCTTCACGCAGATCGACTACATGGCATTCAGATGCACCCGACTGCAGGGCCTTTTCTTCCACCCCGGCCAGATCGGCAGGGTCCTGGCCGACATTGGCAACAAAGGCAACCACTTCACAACCATAGTTCTCTTTCAGCCATGGAATAATCGCAGAGGTATCAAGCCCGCCGGAATACGCCAATACGATTTTTTTTATGCCTTGAGTTTGCATCTTATAATCCTTGAATCAGTCTTTGTCGTTAAGCCAGAATCCGGGTACCGATTGGCACACCGTTAAATAAGTCAGGGAGCTGCTCTGCATTACGCCAGCTGGCAATATCTACCGGTCGTCCGAGAGTTTTCGCAGCATCCAGCGCAGCATGAACTTTAACGATCATGCCATCGGTGATGATTCCCCTGCCGATGAGCGTTTCCGCATGCTGAGCCGTCATTTCGGCAATCCGCTGTCCTTTACCATCCAGAATACCGCTGACATCAGACAGTAATACCAGATCTGCGCCCAGGGTTGCAGCCAGTGCTGTTGCCGCCTGGTCAGCGTTCACATTCATTAATAACCCTTCATCGGTGATCCCGATAGAGCTGATCACCGGTAAATAACCGGCATCCAGTAACGTCGTCACCAGAGCAGGGTTTCCCGGGCTTGCCTGCCCGACATGCCCCAGTTCATCATCAAATTGTGCAACATTCACAATACCGCCATCACCCAGTGACAGGCCAACCGCGTTGATGCCATATTTTTTAGCCCGGGCCAGCAATGTTTTATTCGCTGTGCCCGCCAGGGCTCCGGTAATAATATCGATCTGATCTGCCGGAGTGACCCGCAAACCATTTTTTTTACTGACCGGCAGCGCCAGTTTTTTCATCAGTTCATCGACCAGGCATCCCCCGCCATGAACAATAAGCAGCGGGCGCTGGTGACTATTACGGTAAGCGAGTAATGCGTCAAATAAACGGTCCAGGGCTTCTTCGCTATCCAGCAAAACACCCCCCAGTTTAATGATCAATGGCTTTGTCATGATGATGTTCATCCTTAAAGCAGAGAAAGTGTTTCAGGGTAGCCGAAACGTATATTCATGCATTGCACAGCCTGAGAAGAGGCCCCTTTAAGCAGGTTATCTTCCGCGCTGACGATAATCAGGTGCTCACCCTGAACGGCGAAACCAATATCACAGAATGGCAGGCCTACGACGGACTTCAGGGCCGGGACGCCAGTGTCGTACAAACGTACCAGCGGTTTATCGTCATAGGCATCATGGAATGCTTTTGCCACATCCTGTGCGGTGATACCTGCAGTTAACCGGCAGGTGATGGTGGCCAGAATACCCCGCGGGAAATTCCCCAACTGAGGAGTAAAGATCACCGGAATCCCTAAATGTTCGGCAATTTCCGGCTGATGGCGGTGAGTAAACAGGCCGTAGGGCTGTAAACTGACTTCACACACACTGGTGTTCAGGGAAGCTTTACGTCCGGCCCCGCTGACCCCGCTGGTAGCATTAATCACTGGCCAGTGTGCGGTATTAAGCAAACCGGCATCCAGTAAGGGTTTAATGGCCAGCTGAGCTGCTGTCGGGTAGCAGCCGGGGACCGCAATTAACCCGGCCTGACGGAGATTATCCTGCTGCCATTCTGCAAGCCCGTAGACAGCTTTTTTCAGCAACTCCGGGTGCTGATGTGTGAATCCGTAATAGCGGGTATAAAATTCAGCACTATTAACCCGCCAGGCGCCTGATAAATCGAATACCACACACCCCTGTGCCAGGAATTGCGGGGCCAGATCATGGCTGACTTCATGTGCCGTTGCCAGAAAGACCACGTCAGTACCGTTCGCCAGTTCAGCCACATCGGTCAATGGCTGTAGTCGCAGGTCTGTCTGTCCTTTTAACTGCGGATGCAGATCAGACAAGAGTTTTCCTGCATCCGGGCTTTGCGCGGAGACGGCTATTCCGGTTATGTTTATATGCGGATGGCGATTCAGGTAAGTCACCAGTTCAACACCGGCATAACCACTGGCGCCTACAATCAGCGTGTTCAGCATCAGGCTGTGTACCTTATACGTAAGTCTATATTTCAGCTGACGGTATCTACCGTCTTACGGATTGCCTTCGTGAGCAAAAACAGTTCACATACTTCAGGCCATAATGTATTTTTATTCATAATTAATGCATGAATATTGATACATCCTAACGCAAGGACCGTCAACAGTGAAGATAAAATTACCGCCTTTTATTGAGCTTTATCGTCAGTTAATTGCCACACCGTCGGTCAGTACGACAGAACCCGCGCTGGATCAGAGTAATGAGGCGCTGATTAATCTGCTGGCCGGGTGGTTTCGCGATCTGGGTTTCCATACGGAAGTGCAGCCTGTGCCGGAAACACGCAATAAATTTAACCTGCTGGCCCGTGCCGGTAAGGGTTCAGGCGGACTGATGCTGGCAGGCCACACGGATACTGTCCCCTTTGATGACGGGCGCTGGTCACAGGACCCTTTTACGCTGACAGAGCGGGACAATAAGCTATACGGGCTGGGTACCGCAGATATGAAAGGATTTTTTGCTTTTATTCTCGATACCCTGCGTGATGTGGATATTACACGGCTGAAAAAACCGCTGTATATTCTGGCTACCGCTGACGAAGAAACCACTATGGCAGGGGCCAGCTATTTCGCACGTACCACCAGCCTGCGACCTGATTGTGCGATTATCGGTGAACCGACGTCTCTGAAACCGGTAAGGGCGCATAAAGGGCATCTGTCAAAAGCTATCCGTATTCAGGGACAATCGGGGCATTCCAGTGATCCTGAGCGGGGTGTCAATGCGATTGAACTGATGCATGATGCCATCGGGCACCTGACTGGCCTGCGTAACACACTGAAAGAGAAATATCACCATGACGGCTTTGTCATTCCTTATCCGACCATGAACTTCGGAGCAATTCATGGCGGAGATTCTCCGAACCGGATCTGTGCCTGTTGCGAACTGCATATGGACCTGCGCCCATTGCCCGGCATGGCACTGCCTGATTTACATGAATTACTGCTGGAAAGTCTGGCACCGGTCAGTGAGCGCTGGCCGGGCCGGCTGACAATCAGTGATCTGCATCCGCCCATTCCGGGCTATGAATGTCCCCGTCATCACGGACTGGTCGCGGTCATTGAAAAACTGCTGGGGACCGACACAGAAATTGTTAACTATTGTACCGAAGCCCCTTTTATCCAACAGCTATGCCCTACCCTGGTACTGGGGCCCGGTTCTATTGAGCAGGCCCATCAGCCAGATGAATATCTCGACACAGCATTTATCAACCCTACCCGTCAGTTAATCGAACGTGTCGTTCATCATTTTTGCCAGTGACCTTTCCGCCGGGCAGTTATTATTCACTGCCCGGTGATATTTCCCTTTTTATAAGAATAACTTATTAAATAGCCTGTTTTTCAAATTTTATTAAATTCAATAAGTTGGGATGTATGTGATCACGATCAAGTCATTTGACGAATCGTACGTTACATGGCTAGATAAAAGACAGGGTTATGCAGGACGGGTAACAAACTCACATAAATAGCATAGGGTGTCAGGGCCACATGAACGAACAATATTCTGCAATGCGAAGTAACGTCAGTATGCTGGGTAAACTGCTCGGGGATACAGTGAAGGATGCGTCAGGGGCAAATATTCTCGACAAGGTGGAAAGGATACGTAAGCTTTCCAAGTCATCCCGTGCCGGACATGATTCCGATCGTCAGGCGTTGCTTTCGACCCTGCAAAACTTATCTAATGATGAATTATTACCCGTCGCCAGAGCGTTCAGCCAGTTTCTGAATCTGACCAATGTCGCCGAGCAATATCAGACGATTTCCCACCAGTCCCAGGGGGCTAATAACCCGGAACTGCTGAAACAGGCTTTTGAACGGCTAAAACAGCAAAAAAACTTATCAGAATCTGACATCCTGCAGGCTATTGAATCGTTATCTATCGAACTGGTCCTGACCGCGCATCCGACCGAAATTACCCGCCGTACCTTGATCCATAAACTGGTTGAAGTGAACAGCTGCCTGCAACAACTGGATCATGCCGATCTGACGGATCATGAACGTAACAGCATTATGCGTCGCTTACGCCAGTTAGTCGCCCAGGCCTGGCATACGGACGAAATACGTAAAGTGCGTCCGACACCGGTAGATGAGGCAAAATGGGGGTTTGCCGTCGTAGAGAACAGCCTGTGGGACGGCGTTCCGGCATTTCTGCGTGAGCTGAATGAGCAGGCAGAGGAAACCTTTGGCATTCGATTGCCGGTCGATTTTGTCCCGGTAACGTTTACTTCATGGATGGGAGGGGATCGTGATGGCAACCCGAATGTCACCGCCCCGGTCACCCGACATGTTATTCAGCTAAGCCGCTGGAAAGCCGCAGATATGTTCTTACGTGATATCGGAGTGCTGATTTCCGAGCTATCCATGTCAGTCTGTAGTGATGAGGTCAGAACGTTGTGTGGCGATCCGCAAGCACTGGAACCTTACCGGGTGATTCTGAAACGTATCCGCAGCCAGCTGATCAATACCCAGGCTTACCTGGAACGCCGTCTGAAAGGTGATTATCCGGGCCGCCCGACAGATTTACTGGTGACCAACGATCAACTGTGGGACCCGTTATTCGCTATTTATCAGTCCTTACAACAATGCGGTATGGGAATTATCGCTAACGGTCAGTTACTGGATACACTGCGCCGGATTAAGTGTTTCGGCGTACCACTGGTACGTATTGATTTGCGTCAGGAAAGCACCCGCCATACGGAAGCACTGGCAGAGATTACCCGCTATCTGGGATTAGGTGATTACGAAAGCTGGTCAGAAACAGATAAACAGGCTTTCCTTATCCGCGAACTCAACTCCAAACGTCCACTGTTGCCGCAGCAATGGGAAGCCAGCGAGGAGACCCGCGAGGTTCTGGAAACCTGTCGTGTAGCTGCTGAGGTTCCACAGGGTTCGATTGCTGCTTACGTCATTTCGATGGCTAAAACACCTTCCGATGTTCTGGCAGTTCACCTGCTGCTGAAGGAAGCCGGTATCCGCTACGCACTGCCGGTGGCACCACTTTTCGAAACCCTTGATGACCTGAATAATGCCAATGATGTAATGACTCAGCTGCTAAACATCGACTGGTATCGCGGATTTATCCAGGGCAAACAGATGGTGATGATTGGTTATTCTGATTCTGCCAAAGATGCCGGGGTAATGGCCGCCAGCTGGGCGCAGTATCAGGCACAGGATGCGCTGATTAAAACCTGCGAAAAAGCCGGTATAGCCTTAACCCTGTTCCATGGCCGCGGTGGTTCTATCGGCCGGGGCGGGGCGCCTGCCCAGGCAGCTTTACTATCACAACCTCCGGGCAGCCTGAAAGGTGGCCTGCGCGTGACTGAACAGGGGGAAATGATCCGTTTCAAATTCGGATTGCCGGAGGTCACTATTGCCAGCCTGTCTCTGTACACCGGAGCCATTCTGGAAGCCAACCTGCTGCCTCCGCCGGAACCGAAACCGGAATGGCAGAACATTATGGATCAGCTGTCAGAAGATTCCTGTGCAATGTATCGTGATTATGTCAGGGAACACCCGGGCTTCGTTGCCTATTTTCGTGCAGCAACCCCGGAGCAGGAACTGGGTAAATTGCCTCTGGGTTCCCGGCCCGCGAAACGCCGTCCGACCGGTGGTGTTGAATCATTACGGGCGATCCCGTGGATTTTCGCATGGACGCAAAACCGCCTGATGCTGCCGGCATGGCTGGGAGCAGGTGCCGCCCTGCAAAACGCCATGGCCAAAGGTCAGCAAAATGCGCTGGAAGCTATGTGCCGTGACTGGCCGTTTTTCTCAACCCGCATCGGTATGCTGGAGATGGTGTTTGCCAAAGCTGATTTATGGCTGGCTGAATATTATGATCAGCGACTGGTTGACCCGTCACTCTGGCCACTGGGTAAACAGCTGCGTGAGCAACTGGAGAAAGATATTAAAACGGTACTGACTATCTCCAACGATGCACATCTGATGGCAGATCAGCCATGGATTGCAGAATCGATTGCGTTACGTAACGTGTATACGGATCCCCTGAATGTATTGCAGGCAGAATTACTGCACCGTTCACGGGCCGCAGAAGCCGCAGGCGAACCGGCGGATCCGTCGGTTGAACAGGCCCTGATGGTGACAATTGCCGGGATTGCGGCAGGAATGCGTAATACTGGCTGATATAACCCACAGGCTTTCAGATAATAACCCGGCAAGGGTGCCCGCGTTGCCCTGCCGGATAGATCCCCTCACTGGTGCGTCATTTGCGGCCGTACGCCCAGCGTATGGCAAATGGCATAACTCATTTCCGCACGGTTCAGTGTATAAAAATGGAAATCTTTCACTCCCTCATGGGAGAGAATTTTTACCATGTCCATCGCAATGTTCGCTCCGACCAGCTTACGAGTTTCAGCATCGTCATCAAGCCCGTCAAACATTCTGCTCATCCAGTGCGGTACACGGATATTGGTGAGGGTGGCAAAGCGCTGCAGCTGTTTAAAATTACTGACCGGTAAGATCCCGGGAACAATTTCCACGTCAATGCCTGCAGCCGCACAACGGTCACGGAAACGCAGATAACTTTCCACATCGAAAAAAAACTGGGTGATGGCCCGGTCAGCCCCGGCATCGACTTTACGTTTCAGGCTGAGTAAGTCGGCCTGGGCGCTTTTTGATTCAGGGTGGACTTCAGGATAAGCAGCCACCGAAATATCAAAGTCACCGACATCTTTCAGCAGTGCGACCAGATCGGCAGCATACATGGCGGGTTTCTGGCCGGCACAAGGCAAATCCCCGCGTAACGCCACAATATGGCGGATACCATTATCCCAGTAATCCTGCGCAATTTTCCGTAGTTCATGGCTATCAGTATCGATACACGTCAGGTGAGGTGCGGCTTCCAGTCCGGTACGCTCTTTTATCCCTTTAATAACACTGTGGGTTCGCGCACGCTCTTCGGAATTCGCACCATAGGTTACGGAGACAAAAGCGGGATTCAGGTTACGCAGACGCTCAATAGAGCGCCACAGAATATCTTCCATTTCCCGGCTTCGTGGAGGAAAAAACTCAAAAGAGACATTAATGCGTCCGTTTAATTCAGCAAGACTTTGATTAAGCGCCTCGTGCTGATTGGCATGAAAGAAACTCATCCTGTCACCTCTTCAATCACCGCTGCTGTCAAATTTGAACATCTAAACGTTTAGACGTCCGGATGCTTAAGTTGACGAATTCAGACAGCAGGGTCAACTGAATTATCAGCATGTTATGCTGACGGAAATTCATACAGGGTGCAGGTGGGGGGGCGTGATACAGGCCAGCAAGACCTCTGGCAGCAGGAAAAAATAAGGGCAGAGAATCACTCTGCCCGACACAGATCAGAGTAACTGGGCCAGCCGGTTGATATCCGACTGGATCGCCCCTGCGGTGACATCACGTCCGGCACCCGGGCCGCGGATAATCAACGGATTATCCCGGTACCAGCGACTTTCAATCGCAAACACATTATCACAGGGTAGTAAGGCCGCGAGCGGGTGATCAGACCTGACGGCTTCAACTCCGACTCTGGCTTTACCGCTGGCATCAAACCGTGCGACATAACGCAGTACCAGACCCATCTCAGCCGCTGCCTCATAGCGTTGCAGCATTTGCTCATCCAGTTCATCCGCATTTTCAAAGAAATGATCAACCGATGCTTCAGCGCAATGCTCCGGTACCAGGGATTCTACCCTGACCTGATGCGGCTCAATATCATAACCAGCTTCACGGGCAAGGATCACCAGCTTGCGCATAACATCCTGCCCTGAGAGGTCTACCCGCGGATCAGGCTCTGTCAGCCCCTGCTGCCAGGCCTGGTCGACCAGCTCGGTAAAAGGTACCGTTCCGTCATATTGCAGGAATAACCACGATAAGGTGCCGGAAAAAATACCACTGAGGGACAATATTGAGTCACCGCTATCCCGCAGATCACGTACGGCATAGTTAATCGGTAACCCTGCGCCGACAGTAGCATTGTATAACCAGTGACGCCCTGTCCGTTTGAAGGCATCGCGAATTTGGCGCCAGTGAGTACTGTCTGATGAACCGGCCACTTTGTTAGCACTAATCACATGAAAGCCGTAACTGGCGAAATCCAGATACTGCTCAGCAATACGGCTGTCGGCGGTAACATCCAGTACGACAAGGTCATCAAAAGGATGGTCCCGCATCCATAAGAATAGTGACTCTTCATCACGAAGCTCTGATTCATCCTCAAAAAAAGCCAGGGTACGGCTGGCATCCAGCCCTTCATAATTCAGCAGGCTTTTCCGGCTGTCGGCCACACCGGCCAGCACAAACTCAAAGCCGGTTCGTCCGGACAGGTTTTCCTGTTCACGGGCAAATAATTCCAGCCAGCGTGAACCTATATTCCCTTTACCAAACAGAACCAGCCCGATACGTTTCTCCGCGCCGAACAGCGACTGATGGAGCCCCTGTATCAGGTGCTGTGTCGGCCCGCAACGCAATACCGCAACCAGGCTGATATTTTGCTCTGACTGCCAGACAAACTCGACCGGCTGGTCCTTGATTTGCTGCCAGAAACGGTGGGCATGTAACGGATTGCGGACGACACCGGCCCCGACCATAGCGACCAGTGCCAGCCCGTTACGTAAACGGACATTTACCGGCAGGCCGCTGCTCTGCAGCAAAGCCAGTGCACTGTCCACCACTTCCGAGGTATAGCAGAGTTGTAGCAGGTAGCGATCCGGATGCGTTCCGCTGGCAAGAGGGCGCAGCTGAGCACGGGCCAGCAGCAGTTCAGCCTCTTTTTTCAGGGCAGCAAAGTCATGCTGCTTCGCGATTTCAATTTCAATCAGACACACATCATCATGGCTGGTAACAATACGGGCACCGGTGCCGGAAGCAAGTACCCGCTCAATACGCGTCGATCCCTGCTCAGGCTGATAACTGCAACGTAACTGCAGATCAATATCACTGGCAGAAACCGGTTGCAGAGTACGGGTATGCAATACAGGCGCCGCCAGCCTGGCGAGCTCACTGGCTTCATCCAGTCTCAGCAAAGGTAACAGGCAGGCATCAGAGACTTTCCGCGGGTCAGCACTGTACACCCCGGCAACATCACTCCAGATAGTCACCCGCCCTGCCCCGGCCAGGGCGCCAATCTGGGTAGCAGAATAGTCAGAACCGTTACGCCCCAGCAATACAGTTTCTCCTGCCTGGTTACGCGCAATAAAACCGGTGATCACTACCCGCTGACCTGCGCATTCCGCCAGCAGCTGCTGCAACCGCTGACGGGATTCCGTCTCATTCACTTCCGGCTGGGCTGAACGCTCTGCATATAAAAATTGCCGGGCATCCAGCCAGCGAGTATTCATATCCTGCTGTGATAACAACGCCGCCATTAAACGTGCTGACCAGATTTCACCATGTCCCACGACTTCAGCATAGACAGCATCGGTGACGGGGCTGTCCAGCAGGACTGCCAGACGTTCAAGGTCATGAATAAACGTCTGAATCAAGGGGTCTGCCTGTTCGGCCGGCAGAACGCTGCTCATCAGTCCGGTCTGAAAACGACGTAAATTTTGCTGAACCTGATGCGCAGACAGGCGGTCTGTGTTACTGAGTTTCAGCCAGCTAATCAGTTGATTGGTGGTACTTCCTGCGGCAGACACCACCATCAGGTCGCCGGGGTGGCTATACTCCGCCATAATCCCGGCGACCCGCTGATAACATTTTGCGTCAGCCAGGCTGCTGCCCCCGAATTTATGCAGTTGTCTCATTCCGGACGCCACACAGTCTGATGAAATTGTCATGCTTACCCCTTTGCTGCCACCCGAAATGCATTTTCCAGGTCAGCAACTAAATCTTCATGGTCTTCGATACCGACAGATACCCGCAATAAAGTATCAGAAATACCTGCCGCAGCCCGCGCCTCAGATGACATACCGGCATGGGTCATGGTTGCAGCGTGAGAAATAAGGCTTTCCACACCACCCAGTGACTCCGCCAGTGTAAACAAGGAGAGTGATTTCAGAAAGGTTCTCACGGTCTGTTCGTCGCCATCGAGTTCGAAGCTTAGCATAGCGCCAAAACCCCTCTGTTGACGCCGGGCAAATTCATGGCCCGGGTTGTCAGGCAGCGAAGGATGATACAGTTTTTTCACCAGCGGTTGTTTCTTCAGCGCATCAACAATCGCCTGTGCATTACGCTGGGCAGCCGCCATCCTCGGCCCGAGGGTACGTAATCCGCGTAACAACAGATAACTGTCAAATGCAGCGCCGGTCACACCAATATTGTTCGCCCACCACGCCAGTTCAGTGACCCGTTCAGGGTCTTTTGCAATCACGGTGCCCGCGACCACATCAGAGTGTCCGTTCAGGTATTTGGTGCAGGAATGCACCACCAGATCGGCCCCCAGTGATAGCGGATTCTGTAATACCGGGCTGAGGAAAGTATTGTCAACTACCGAGACCGCTCCGGCTGCTTTGGCCGCCCGGCAAATAGCTTCAATATCCACTACCCGTAACAGCGGATTACTCGGACTTTCTACCAGTACCAGTTTCGGGCCTTCAGCCATTGCTTCCGCCAGTGCCTGAGGATCCCCCTGATCGACAAATTTAACCCTGAAAGCACCGCGCTTACTCAGGCTATCGAATAACCGATAGCTGCCACCATAGCAATCGTGAGGAGCGACCAGTAAATCTCCCGGTTTCAGAAAAACTGTGGTCACCAGCAGGATCGCCGACATTCCGGTATTGGTTAACACCGCCCCGGCGCCGCCTTCCAGTTTTGCCAGCGCCTGCTGTACCACATCACGGGTCGGATTTCCGCGGCGTGAATAATCGTGGGCTCTTGGCTGATTAAAATCCACAAAATTATAGGTACTGGAAAGATGAATTGGCGGCACTACGCAGCCATATTGCTCGTCATCATTCAAACCGCTACGGACTGCGATGGTCGCTTGCTTATGTGTCATGGCGTATTTTTCACTGAAAAGGGGAAAGGCGTACAGAATAACACCCATGCATTGGACGTCAACACATCTAGACATCTAAATGTCTGTGAGTACAGATTGAGCAATAGAGCAAGAAACGCTAAAATTAGCCGGTAAAGTCAGATATCGCCATAATTGCTACTATGACAGTTAACCATTTACCTGTTGAGGCAAAACTATAATGCAGATATCTGGCATAATTAGCTGAACCCGACAAGTTAACTTTTTATTAATTAAGGTACCCCATGGCTGAATGGAATGCCGAATATATCAGCCCTTATGCTGAGCATGGCAAAAAAAGTGAGCAGGTAAAGAAAATTACCGTCTCTATCCCTCTGAAAGTACTTAAAATTCTGACTGATGAGCGGACTCGCCGCCAGGTAAACAACCTGCGCCATGCCACCAACAGTGAATTGCTGTGTGAGGCATTTTTGCATGCATTTACCGGACAACCGTTACCGGATGATAATGATCTGCGGAAAGAGCGTGGCGACGAGATTCCGGAAGAAGCGAAAGTCATCATGCGTGAAATGGGCATTGACCCGGATAAATGGGAATATTGATCGCGGGAAATTTCTGCGTTTTACTCTTTGCTGAGTAAAAAAAGGTAAAAAAAACCCGGCAATGCCGGGTTTTTTACATCCGAATCCGCAGACTCGTCTGTCAGAAACTTATTTTGAACCCGGGATGCTGAAACGTTTGTTGAAACGTTCAACACGACCACCGGTGTCAACAACACGCTGTTTACCAGTGTAGAACGGGTGGCATTTACCACATACGTCCAGGTTCACATCGTGACCCATGGTAGAGTGAGTGTTGATAACGTTACCGCAAGAGCAGGTAATGGTGACTGCTTTATATTCCGGGTGAATACCTTGTTTCATGGGAGAACCTCTGTAGAAGGCCGTGTCGCTCTCCGTGCCAGGCGAACCTGCACAGCACCACACGCGGTTAAAAAAGAATGTTTTTTTGATGCACTGCTGCCGTTACAAGCAACAGCGGCGCTATATTATACAGAACCTCATTGATATGATGCAAATAAATTAACCATGCCAGCGACAGGATTCACCGTGTACACTACAATTTTGATTCGCCGGAGCCTACTGAATGCCTGTCATTAAGGTCGCACTTCCTGTCCCTCTGCCTCGTCTGTTTGATTATCTTGCACCGGCAGGCCCGGTGCCGGTAACAGGCAGCAGAGTCAGTGTGACATTTGGTCACCGGAAAATGACGGGGATTGTGTATGCGGTAACCGCCCAGAGTGAGCTGCCTGAAGCACAGCTGAAAACGATTGATGCAGTGATTGATCCGCAAAATATATTTACGGAATCATTATGGAAACTGCTGAACTGGGCCACGGGGTATTACCACTATCCGGTCGGCGAGGTTCTCTTCCATGCATTACCGGTATTACTCCGTCAGGGTCGCCCGGCCGTTCCCCCTTCAGGCTGGCAATGGTCACTGACCGAACAAGGAAAAATCACCGCCCCGGAAAGCCTGAAACGGGCAGTAAAACAACAACAGGCCCTTTCTGCTCTGCGTAGTGCTCCTTTGCAGCGCCATGAGCTCAGTCAGCACGATCTGAGTGATGCGGTATTGCAAGCCTTACGTAAAAAAGGCCTGTGTGAACTGAGCGAAATCCCTCCGCAACTCACAGACTGGCGTAAAGACTATCGGGTAAAGGGTGAACGCCTGAGGTTAAACACCGAACAGGCAACGGCTGTCGGCGCGATCCGCAGCCTGGATAACCAATATGCGGCCTGGTTGCTGGCGGGTATTACCGGCTCAGGAAAAACCGAAGTTTACCTCAGTGTGCTGGAAAATATTCTGGCCGAAGGTAAACAGGCCTTAGTGCTGGTTCCCGAAATCGGCCTGACACCCCAGACTATCGCCCGGTTCCGTGAACGTTTTCATGCCCCTGTCGATGTACTTCATTCTGCGCTGAATGACAGCGAGCGGTTAAATGTCTGGCTGCGGGCTGGCCGGGGGGAGTCGGCAATTATTATCGGTACCCGCTCGGCACTGTTTACTCCGCTGGCCAGACCAGGGGTCATCATTATTGATGAAGAGCATGACAGCTCTTATAAGCAACAGGAAGGATGGCGCTACCATGCCAGGGACTTAGCGGTCTTCCGCGCACATCAGGAAAATATACCGGTTGTCCTCGGTTCAGCGACCCCGGCGCTGGAAACACTGCATAATGTCGACACCGGAAAGTATCGCCAGTTAACGCTGACAAAACGTGCCGGTAATGCGCGCCCTGCGCTGCAGCAGCTTATCGACTTAAAGGGTGTACGTTTACAGTCAGGACTTTCCCCGGTATTGATCAATAAAATGCGTCAGCATCTTCAGGCTGATAATCAGGTGCTGCTGTTCCTCAACCGACGGGGTTATGCGCCGGCCTTACTTTGTCATGACTGCGGATGGCTGGCCGAGTGCCAGCGCTGTGAGCATTACTATACCTTCCATCAGCAACAACGTTTGCTGCGCTGTCATCACTGTGACAGCCAGCGGCCCCTGCCTTACCAGTGCCCTCAGTGTGGTTCAACACATCTGATGCCGGTGGGGATGGGGACAGAACAGCTGGAAGAACAGCTAAAAACATTATTTCCCGGGATACCGGTCACCCGGGTAGACCGTGATACCACCAGCCGTAAAGGCACACTGGAACAACATCTGGACGATATTCATCGGGGAGGGGCCCGTATTCTTGCAGGAACACAAATGCTGGCCAAAGGTCACCATTTTCCGGATGTCACTCTGGTTGCCCTGCTCGATGCAGACGGTGCACTGTTTTCTGCCGATTTCCGGGCCGCAGAGCGTTTTGCCCAGTTGTATACCCAGGTTGCAGGCAGGGCAGGACGGGCAGGGAAACAAGGTGAGGTTGTATTACAGACCCACCACCCGGAACACCCGCTATTACATACCCTGTTATATGAGGGATATTTCTCCTTTGCCCGCCAGACATTGCAGGAAAGAAAGCTGGTCAGCCTGCCGCCCTACTCCAGCCACGCCCTGTTTCGTGCTGATGACGCGGATAACCAGCAGGCAGAACAGTTTCTGCTGCAGTTGCGTAATCTGCTGGAGGCCAGTCCGCTAAAAGATGATCATTTCTGGATTATGGGGCCGGTGCCGGCATTGCAGTCAAAAAGAAACGGCCGCTGGCGCTGGCAACTATTATTACAACATACCTCACGTAAACAACTGCAACGTATTCTGAGCCACACACTGCCGCTGGTGACAGCATTACCGGCATTACGGAAAATGAAATGGACCCTGGATATCGACCCGACAGAAAACTGACGGTCATTATCAATGTGCGATACAGTACGAAAATACATCACTGACTGAGTGATTTATTGCAAATCTGGTAACGGAGGCGGCAGATAATCTGCTAACAATAGCCGTAGCTGCGGTGTTGTGTACCGCCTTATCTGATGACTAACTGACTGCCGGGAGTTTATGCTTTGAAACAGAATCCACCACCGACTCGTGCCACCATGAAAGATGTTGCCGAAAGAGCCGGTGTTTCAACAGCCACTGTTTCACGTGCCCTGGCCTCTCCGGAAAAAGTGTCGGTTTCAGCACGTCAGAAAGTGATACAGGCGATGGCCGGACTGGGCTATTCGTCTGCCCTGCTTCCCAGGCAACAAAAAAGAAATGACTCCCGGACGCTGTTAATTCTCGTTCCTGATATATGTGACCCGTTTTTCTATGAAATGATCCGCGGTATCGAGATCACTGCAGCGGCTGAGGGGTATCTGGTGTTAATCGGTGACTGTGCCCATCAGAATTTACAGGAAGTGGGTTTTCTGGAACAAATACTGACGCGGCAGATAGACGGGTTACTGCTGCTGGGTTCTCAGGTCCCTCCATTACACGAACTGGTCCATCGTGATCAATTACCCCCACTGGTGATGGCTAACGAATTTTCTGCCGATCTGGACTACCCGACCGTACATATCGATAACCTGACTTCGGCCTTCAATGCCGTCAGCTATCTGTTAAACACGGGGGTTAAAAAGATCGCCTGTGTGACAGGTCCCGAGTCGATCTCTCACTGCCAGTATCGTAAGCAAGGCTATATTCAGGCCCTGAGACGTCACAATATTGACATTAATCCCCATTATCTGGCCCGTGGTGATTTCAGCTTTGACTCGGGCAGAGACGCCCTATCCCGGCTGATGCGATTACCGGATCCCCCTGATGCTGTATTTTGTCATAACGATCTGATGGCACTGGGTGTTATGCATCAGGCTTCATTACTGGGTATCCGAATACCGCAGCAATTATCTGTTATCGGTTTTGATGATATTGATATAGCCCGGTACAGTCATCCGCCACTGACTACCATTTCTCAGCCCCGTTTTCAGATCGGCTGCGAAGCGGCGACGTTATTAATTGAAATCATCAAAGGAGAACGAATCAATGGCGGCTCCCGGTTACTGGAAGCCAGCCTGGTCGTTCGCCAGTCGACGTTAGCACCGGCGTAACAATGGAGTACAACCGTCCGCGCTGACGAGATTTTTCAGGCAATAACTCAGGCAGAGTTTACTGGTCAAAGTTCATCCCCTTGAGTAAAATGACGGAGTTATTGCGATTAAATATAAAGATCTGGGCTGTTCGCCCGCCAGACTGATGTATAACTTATCGGAACGAATGTGGCACAAAAAGACTATGTAGGCCGCGGGCGTTCAACAGGGACGCAGCGTAGGAAAAACGCTCCTCGGGGTAAAAAGGGCAAGACCCGCCCGGGATTACCAAAACAGATGATCGTACTGGCTGTTGCTGTACTGGTCACTTTTGCCGGCGGTCTGTGGTTTATAACCCATCATAAAAAAGAAGAAGTACCGGAAGTTATACCGCATAAAAATGCCGGTAATGGCTTACCTCCTAAACCGGAAGAACGCTGGAAGTATATAAAAGAACTGGAGAATCGCCAGACCACTGTGCCGGTTCCGACCGAGCCTTCTGCAGGGGGAGAGATAAAATCACAGACCCAGTTAACTGATGAGCAGCGCCAGTTACTGGAGCAGATGGCCGCAGATATGCGCCAGCAGCCGACGCAACTCAATGAAGTACCGTGGAATCAGCAAACCCCGGCACAACAGCAACAGACACTGCGTCAGCAGGCTGCAACCCTGCAACAACAGAAAACCTATCAGCAACAACAGTTGCTACAGGCAGAGCGCCAACAGCGCCTTGAAAAACAACAGCGTCTGGAGCGGCAACAACAGGCAGAAAGGCAACAACGTGCTGATCGCCAGCAGCAGGCACAACAACCGGCAGTGGGTCATGCACAGACCAGCACTCCGGCTGTCACTGCGCCTGCGGCAGCACCTGTCAGCAAACAGCCGGCAGCCACACCAGGAAAACACTGGCTGATACAATGCGGTTCATTCAAAGGCAGCGCACCGGCAGAGTCTGTACGAGCCTCTCTGGCCTTTGAAGGCTTTGAAAGCCGGATTACCACCGGCGGGGGCTGGAACCGGGTAGTGATCGGACCGTATCAGGACAGGGCTAAGGTGGACAGTATCGTCAGACAACTGCGCGGTTCTGGCCATACAAACTGTATTACTCTTTCTGCCGGGGGTTGAAAGCCTTCAATCCTCCCCCATATACCCCCTTAAGTGACTCCGCGTACTGCGCGGAGTTTTTTTCTTGATCTAAAAAGGGGCGGCCCGTGACAACGATTGTAAGTGTTCGACGCAATGGCCAGGTAGTGATTGGTGGTGACGGCCAGGCTACTCTTGGTAATACAGTAATGAAGGGTAACGTCAAAAAAGTACGTCGCCTGTATAACGACAAAGTCATTGCCGGTTTTGCCGGCGGCACCGCCGATGCTTTCACCCTGTTTGAACTGTTTGAGCGCAAGCTGGAAATGCACCAGGGACATCTGGTTAAAGCTGCCGTAGAGCTGGCTAAAGACTGGCGTACCGACCGTATGCTACGCCGTCTGGAAGCTCTGCTGGCGGTAGCCGATGAAAATGCCTCTCTGATTATCAGTGGTAATGGTGATGTGATCCAGCCTGAAAATGATTTGATCGCTATCGGGTCCGGCGGACCCTATGCTCAGGCCGCAGCACGTGCACTGCTGGAAAACAGTGAACTCAGTGCCCGTGAGATTACCGAAAAAGCACTGGATATCGCAGGTGATATTTGTATCTACACCAACCATAACGTCACCATTGAAGAACTGACGTCCAGGACGTAAGGATTTTTACTATGTCTGAAATGACTCCTCGCGAAATTGTAAGTGAACTGAATAAGTTCATCATTGGTCAGGATGGCGCAAAGCGTGCTGTCTCTATCGCCCTGCGTAACCGCTGGCGTCGTATGCAGCTGGATGCCGAGCTGCGTCACGAAGTGACCCCTAAAAATATTCTGATGATCGGCCCGACAGGGGTAGGTAAAACAGAAATCGCCCGGCGCCTGGCGAAGCTGGCAAATGCACCTTTTATTAAAGTCGAGGCGACAAAATTTACCGAAGTGGGTTATGTCGGAAAAGAGGTCGACTCGATTATCCGTGACTTAACCGATGCTGCAGTCAAAATGGTACGCAGCCAGGCAATTGAGCGCAATAAATCCCGTGCCGAAGAACAGGCTGAAGAACGCATTCTGGATGTACTGATCCCACCGGCAAAAAATAACTGGGGACAGTCAGAGCAAAATAGTGAGCCTTCTGCCGCACGCCAGTCTTTCCGCAAAAAACTGCGTGAAGGACAGCTGGATGATAAAGAGATTGAAATCGATCTCGCTGCATCTCCGATGGATGTTGAAATCATGGCGCCTCCCGGCATGGAAGAGATGACCAGCCAGCTGCAGTCTATGTTCCAGAACATGGGCGGACAAAAACAGAAATCCCGTAAGCTGAAAATAAAAGATGCTCTGAAGTTACTGATCGAAGAAGAAGCCGCCAGACTGGTGAATCCTGAAGAACTGAAGCAGGAAGCTATCGATGCGGTAGAACAACATGGCATCGTATTTATTGATGAAATCGATAAGATCTGTAAGCGTGGCCAGGCATCCGGTCCGGATGTTTCGCGTGAAGGTGTGCAACGTGATTTGCTGCCCTTAGTCGAAGGATGTACCGTTTCGACAAAACACGGAATGGTGAAAACCGATCATATTCTGTTTATCGCATCAGGTGCATTCCAGGTCGCCAGCCCGTCAGACCTGATCCCTGAACTGCAGGGACGTTTGCCTATCCGTGTCGAACTTCAGGCACTGACCGTTAATGACTTTGAACGTATTCTGACAGAGCCAAGTGCTTCCGTGACGGTACAGTACAAAGCGTTGATGGCAACAGAAGGTGTGACAGTGGAGTTCAGCGATGATGGCATTCGTCGTATTGCTGAAGCTGCATGGCAGGTCAATGAGACCACCGAAAATATCGGTGCTCGTCGTCTGTACACCGTGCTGGAAAAGCTGATGGAAGAAATCTCTTTCGATGCCAGCGAACGCCCTGGTGAGTCAGTGACAATTGATGCCGGTTATGTGAGTTCTCACCTTGATAAACTGGTTGCTGATGAAGATTTGAGCCGTTTTATTCTGTAATTTAATTTACCGTGCTCTTATCACCCGATCTCTGTCTCCGGGCAGAGATCTGTTTTCACCCGATGCACAGCCTCCCGTTAACCACTGCTGATACACATTTTTACTGTTATTTACCCTCAGAGTTTCTCACGCTCACTGCAGGATTTATCTCTCCGCCATTTTTTCTGCCGGTATCTTGCAGACGGACGGCATCATTATTTTGTTTCCCCGCCTCTCTTACCGGCTGATATCAGTGAATAGTCGTGATGACCAGAAAAATGGCATTTCTGACCAATTTATTATTCATCTGTAATGTGATGATGGATCACTTATCCCGGCCTGCAGCCACGGCTGGCTTTTTTGCTATCTTCAGAAAGAACGCGATATACTTTATCCACCTCTGGCAAACAGATGATACCGCTATGAAATACGATACCTCCGAACTTTGTGATATTTACCATGAAGAAGTGAATGTTGTTGAACCCTTGTTTTCAAATTTTGGCGGACGCACTTCTTTTGGTGGTCAGATAACTACCGTCAAATGCTTCGAAGACAATGGTCTGCTTTATGATGTACTCGAAGAAAATGGACTCGGGCGGGTGCTGGTTGTCGATGGCGGTGGTTCAGTCAGACGTGCTCTGATTGATGCACAACTGGCACAACTGGCCACGCAAAATGAATGGGAAGGCATTGTTGTTTACGGTTCGGTACGTCAGGTCGACGAACTTGAAGAACTTGATATCGGCATCCAGGCGATGGCGGCTATTCCTGTCGGTGCAGCAGGCGAAGGTCCGGGCGAAAGTGATATCCGGGTAAACTTTGGCGGAGTGACCTTTTTCTCCGGTGATTATCTGTACGCAGATAATACTGGTATTATTTTGTCCGAAAACGCACTGGTCGCTGAAGAACAGGATGAGGATGCAGAGTAAAACCGCAGGTAAACCGGGTGCCGCAGCACCCGACTTCCGGTTTATTCCTCGACAGAATTAAACCTCATCCATTTTTCCCAGCAGGGTACGTAAACGCTCCTGCCATTGTTGTTGTTCTTCTTTTAACTGCTGATTTTCACGCGTTAATGCGTCGTGATTACCGGCAACCTGTAATGCTTCCTGCTTCAGTGTGCTGTTTTGTTCTTTCAGCTCTTCAATTTCCATCTGCAACAGGGTGATAGTATCAATCGCCTGCTGTACTTTGGCTTCCAGTTTTTCGAACATTTCAAATGACATTTTTATAACCTCTCCTATATCGCAAGGCGTTGATGTGCCGGCTACCATCCTGACAAACCCTGTAAAATTTCAGTAGCTGGCTACGATAACACGATTGTATGAAGCCTGATCGCGCAAGTCCAGTTACCGGGTAACTTCAGGAGCAGTCTGTAACATTTTTGGCATATATTTTCTATAAAAACCGCCGGACTTTCCTCGTTGCCGTAAAAAATCACGCCGCCACAAGCAATCATTAATGACAATATGGCAACAAAATACGCGATTTCGCTCATTTTATTTGACATGACACACAAATTTTAAGTTCGGTATTTATCGTTTATGCGCGTTAACGATAAATTTAACCTAACCCTCTAAGAAAGTCGGGTAACTCAGGGAATGGGTACACAACACCGATAAATTTAACCTCGTTTAAGGAATCAATCATGAGTCAAACGACAAGCACGCTCACAGGCCAGTGTATCGCCGAATTCATAGGTACCGGTTTGATTCTTTTTTTTGGTGCCGGCTGCGTTGCCGCGCTAAAAGTCGCCGGAGCCAGCTTTGGGCAATGGGAAATTTGCATCGTCTGGGGCCTGGCAGTTTCAATGGGTGTTTATGTCAGTGCAGGTATTTCCGGAGCACACCTCAATCCGGCAGTCACTGTTGCTTTGTGCCTGTTTGGTCACTTTGAAGGCCGTAAAGTCATTCCCTATATTGTTGCACAGGTTGCCGGTGCATTCTGTGCTGCAGCGTTGGTATACGGATTATACCGCAGCCTGTTTATTGATTTTGAGCAGGCACATCAGATAGTGCGTGGCAGTACCGAAAGTCTCGGGCTTGCAGGGGTCTTTTCTACCTACCCGCATCCGGGTATCAGCGTAGTGCAGGCATTCTTTGTTGAGCTGGTCATTACCGCAGTACTGATGGGAATGATTATGGCGCTGACAGATGATGGTAACGGCTTACCACGTGGCCCGTTAGCCCCTCTGCTGATTGGGTTACTGGTCGCGGTGATTGGCGCGGCAATGGGCCCTCTGACCGGTTTTGCTTTAAACCCGGCACGTGATTTCGGCCCTAAAATGTTTACCGCTCTCGCCGGGTGGGGCGAAATTGCTTTTACCGGAGGAAAAACCATTCCTTACTTTCTGGTACCGATTTTCGGACCACTGATCGGGGCTTGTGTCGGCGCTTTTATTTACCGTAATTGCGTCGGGCGTTATTTACCCTCAAACAACATAACACCGGCCAGCACAGAATCAGAACAGTCACTGTCACGCGCTGAACAGCATAAAGCGTAAACTTAACAACGACTTCACCAGGAACAGATTATGACAAACGCTGAAAATAAATACATTGTTGCCCTGGATCAGGGAACCACCAGTTCACGGGCCGTAGTTATGGATCACGATGCAAATATTATTGCTGTTTCACAACGTGAATTTAGCCAGATTTATCCGAAGACCGGCTGGGTAGAACATGACCCGATGGATATCTGGGCTTCACAGAGTTCGACGCTGATTGAAGTACTGGCACATGCCGATATCCGGTCGGATCAGATTGCAGCTATCGGTATCACTAACCAGCGTGAAACCACGATTGTCTGGGACAAAAAAACCGGAAAACCTGTCTACAATGCCATTGTCTGGCAGGATCCACGTACGGCAGATTACTGTTCAAAACTGAAAAAAGAAGGACTGGAACAGTATATACAGCAAACGACCGGCCTGGTGATCAATCCTTATTTTTCCGGAACCAAAGTGAAATGGATTCTGGATCATGTTGAGGGGGCACGTGAACGCGCAAAACGTGGGGAACTTCTGTTTGGTACTGTAGATACCTGGCTGGTATGGAAGATGACCCAGGGACGTGTACATATCACTGATTTTACCAATGCATCACGTACCATGATGTTCGATATCCATAAGCTACAGTGGGACAACCGTATGCTGGAGATTCTCGATATTCCGCGGGAAATGTTACCGGCAGTGAAGTCCTCTTCAGAAATTTATGGTCAGACCAATATCGGGGGTAAAGGCGGGACCCGCATACCGATCGCCGGGATCGCCGGCGATCAGCAGGCAGCACTGTATGGTCAGCTATGTGTACAGCCCGGGATGGCTAAAAATACCTATGGCACCGGTTGTTTTATGTTAATGAATACCGGTACCGAAGCGGTTACCTCAACCCATGGTTTACTAACGACTATTGCCTGCGGTCCGCGCGGTGAAGTGAACTATGCCCTGGAAGGGGCGGTGTTTATCGGTGGCGCCTCTATTCAGTGGCTGCGGGATGAGATGAAATTATTCTCTGAAGCGCTGGATTCTGAGTATTTTGCAACGAAAGTGAAGGATTCAAACGGTGTGTATATGGTGCCGGCGTTTACCGGCCTCGGTGCCCCGTACTGGGACCCCTATGCCCGCGGCGCTATCTTTGGCCTGACACGCGGCACCAATGCGAACCATATTATCCGGGCAACTCTGGAATCAATTGCCTACCAGACACGTGACGTACTGGAAGCAATGCAAAACGATGCCAGCACACGACTGCAGTCCTTACGGGTAGATGGCGGCGCGGTAGCAAATAACTTCCTGATGCAATTCCAGTCAGATATTCTCGGTGCCAGAGTTGAGCGTCCGCAAGTCCGTGAAGTGACAGCATTAGGCGCTGCCTACCTTGCCGGTCTGGCTGTCGGTTTCTGGAAAGACCTGGACGAAGTTCGAGCTAAGTCAGTCATTGAACGTGAGTTCCGTCCTTCCATCGAAACTACTGAGCGTAACTACCGCTATGCCGGCTGGAAAAAAGCCGTATCCCGAGCCCTGCGCTGGGAAGATGAAAACGAGGAATAACTGAGACTCCGCCCGTAACTGCGTTACGGGCTTTCAGGGTCAATTCAGTCCCCCTGCCCTTGTGCTACACTGATTCCCCTTTTCTTTCTGATAAGACAGATTATGAAACGCGAACTTGCTCTCGAATTTTCACGGGTCACTGAAGCCGCAGCCCTGGCAGGACATGCCTGGCTGGGTCGCGGTGATAAAAACCTTGCTGACGGCGCTGCCGTGAATGCTATGCGGGCGATGCTTAACCGTCTGGATATCCGCGGCCGGATAGTTATTGGTGAAGGTGAGATAGATGAAGCACCGATGTTATACATTGGTGAGCAAGTGGGAAGCGGACAAGGGGAAGAGGTCGATATTGCCGTTGATCCGATAGAAGGCACCCGAATGACGGCAATGGGTCAGTCTAATGCTCTGACCGTTATGGCCGTCGGTAATAAAGACAGTTTTCTCCACGCCCCTGATATGTATATGGAGAAACTGGTGACCGGCCCGGAAGCTAGGGGATGTATCGACCTTAATCTGCCACTGGAGACCAACCTTCAGGCTATTGCCCGCGCACTGAAAAAACCACTTTCAGACCTGACCGTAGCGGTGTTAGCAAAGCCACGGCATGAAACTATCATTACCAGTCTCCATCAGGCCGGGCTTAAAGTATTTGCTTTCCCAGATGGTGATGTTGCTGCCTCAATCCTGACCTGTATGCCGGACAGTGAGGTAGATGTTATGTATGGGATTGGTGGAGCTCCGGAGGGAGTTATTTCGGCGGCGGTGATCTCCGCACTGGGTGGTGATATGCAAAGCCGTCTGCTGCCAAGGCATCAGGTGAAAGGAGATACCCCGGAAAACCGGCGACTGGGTGAGCAGGAACTGGCTCGCTGCAAAGAAATGGGCATTGATACCCGCCAGCGCCTGACCCTGCAACATATGGTCAGCGATGATGATATTATTTTTTCTGCGACCGGTATCACTGACGGGGATTTACTGAAAGGGATCACCCGTAAAGGTCATATCGCTACCAGTGAGTCCCTGTTAATTCGCGGAAAAACAGGGACTGTTCGCAGGATCCAGTCAGTACATCGGCTGGCCCCGGACCAGCAGTCCTGATTGCCGGTTACCCGGTCACAATCTGGTGGTCACTTTCGCGATGCCGTGACAGTGACCACCAGCATAACAGCATAATCAGCGCAGTCATAAACATCAGCATCCCCAGGCTGAACTGATCGTTTTGTGGTAAACGTGCTGACAGCCACGCGACAGCGCCGGACCCCAGATTCTGTAATCCGCCAATCAGCGCCCCTGCGCTTCCGGCAACCCAGGCATAGGGTTCCATCGCGCCGGATGTTGCCAGAGGAAACAACATACCAGCCCCAAAGAAATACAGGGATGCCGGGACCAGTAACGTCCAGATATTCATGACATGAAACCAGCCGGGGATCCACATCAGTACTCCTGCTAGCAAACAGCTACCGACACCTATCCACATCAGCCGCTGCCAGTCACCTTCACTACGGCGGACAAACCAGGCACCGAAAAAAGCCGCCGGAATTGGCAGAATAAATAATATACTGACCGTGACACTGTTTAGCCCCAGCACCCCGCCCATCAGTACGCCGCAACTCGCCTCAAACACAGCAATACCGGCCAGTGCTCCAATCAGAATCAGCAGATAGCGGAGAAAAGCACTGTCACGCAATAATAACGAGTAACGGGTTAAAAAAGGTCGCCGGACGATATTATCAGGCCGCGTTTCCGGCAATCGGCGGGCAATAATGGCCGTAACGCCCAGACAAAGGAGCAGCAGAAAAGCAAAACAGGCATGCCAGCCCCAAAACTTTGTCAGTATCGCCCCGATAACCGGAGCCAGCAACGGGCTGACCAGGATCCCCATATTCAGGACACTGTTCGCTTTACGTAGCTGATTTCCCTCATACAAGTCCCTGGGCAACGTCCGGGCCATCACCCCGGCAACCCCGGTTCCCAGGCCCTGAATAGCGCAGCCAATCACCAGCTGACTGATAGAGTGGGCCAGTAATGCCGTCACCGCACCGATGCTGAACACAACCATTCCCCCCAGAATCACTGGCCGGCGACCGATGCTATCAGAGAGTGGTCCATAAAATAGCTGGGATAAACCGTAGGTAATCAGATAAGCGGCCATGATTCCCTGCACACTTCCGGTAGTTACCTGAAGTGAGAAGGCAATGTCACTCATGGCCGGGACATATACGGTCTGGGCCATTTGCCCGACCGCAACCAGCACCACCAACAGCAACATTAATGAGTTATTACTAAGATTCTTTTCCATTTTGACGGTTAATTCTTATCCATGAGGGGTTAACAGTGAGACGGGCCAATAATAATCCAAAAAGCAGCGTAAAATACCACGATTTACGGATAAAAAATGTCTCAGTTACACAGTTTTGCCGGTACCGACTGTCAGCTTTTTTCTCCATTTATGTACATTATTAATGCCAGTCCGTAGCAAATAATGGCAAAGGTTTGTCCATATGAGCTTAACCCGCAGATTAAGGCTGGAAAATCTGCCCGCCGACAGAGATGATGAAGGCTGAACCTAAAGTGAAGTTAACTGAGGAGCAAGTAATGGCCGACTGGTGTGAAGGTAAAGTTATCGCGGTAACACACTGGACAGAAGCGCTTTTCAGCCTGAAAGTGAAGGCTCCGGTAAGATCCTTTGTGGCTGGCCAGTTTGCAAAACTGGCGCTGGAGATCAACGGTGAACGGGTACAACGGGCCTATTCTTACGTCAATGCACCCTCAGATGATGAACTGGAGTTCTATCTGGTGACTGTCCCGCAAGGAAAACTAAGCCCGTCCCTGCATCAGTTACAAACCGGAGACTCTCTGTGGGTGACCGCGGACGCCGCCGGTTTTTTTGTCTGTGATGAGCTGCCGGATTGTGAAACTCTGTGGATGCTGTCGACAGGCACCGCGATCGGTCCTTATTTATCGATATTACAACAGGGTACAGGACTGGAGCGTTTCGATAATATCGTGCTGGTTCACGCAGCCCGCTATGCCGCAGATTTAAGTTACCTGCCGCTGATGCAGCAGTTACAACAGCAATTTAATGGGAAACTGCGTATCCAGACCATCGTCAGCCGCGAAGAAAATACTGGCAGCCTGACAGGGAGGATCCCGGCGCTGATTGAGAATGGTGAGCTGGAACAGGCAACCGGACTGACGATATCTGCTGATAACAGTCATATAATGTTATGTGGCAATCCGCAGATGGTCAGGGACACTCAACAGGTATTAAAATCGACACGTCATATGACTAAACACCTGCGCCGTAAACCGGGCCATATCACCAGTGAGCATTACTGGTAATACTGGCCAGACATCAATAAACGCCGGAAATCTATTCAGAGATAGCAGGATGAAAAACAGGATATATCGCTGGTTATACTACTGTATGTCTTTACTGGCAGGACAGGCCGTCTGTGCCACTCCGCCGCCAGTAGCACCGAAGACAGCCCCTTATGTACAACCCGGCGCTCCGGTATTTAGCGATACTATCCCGTTATTTCGCGAAAAATTTAATCTTGCTAATCCGCAGTTGCCTCTTGCCGAATACCGGACCGTCGACACGGGTCAGATACAGAATGTTGTGGTACTGGCAGCCAGCAGAATAAACCGCTCAGTGTATTCTTCTGCCGCACTCGAACCCGGTACCGGAAAAATCAAGACCTTGCAAATCACCTGGGTTCCCCACAGACAGGCGGACGAAAAAGCCTCGCGGGATCTGGCGTTACATTATATGGCGGCGCTGATCCGTTTCTTTTCCCCCCAACTTTCTGAACAAGACAGCACCAAAAAACTGGAATCATTACTCCGGGCCGCAAAAGGGAAAACCACGTATTTTGATGCCGAAGGCGCACTGCGCTATGTGGTTGCAGAACGGGAAGATAAAGGTTTAACTCTGGCAGTAGAACCTGTCAGGCTGATGCTCGATAACTCATGATTTGCTTATGTTTCATGACGAAAAACAAAGCAGTAAGTGCTTTTGAGACTTATAATGTTTCACAGACACTATTGCCTGCCGGCAGTAGTATTCAATGAATCGCGTAACGCGGAGGATATGATGCGACATCCATTAGTTATGGGCAACTGGAAGCTGAATGGTAGTAAACATATGACTGGCGAACTGATTGCTGGTCTGCGTAAAGCATTATCTGGTATTGAAGGTTGTGGTGTGGCAATTGCCCCGCCGGTGATTTATCTCGATCAGGCCAGACATGCAATCTCCGGAAGTCATATTGCTCTCGGCGCGCAAAACGTTGATATCAATCTTTCAGGCGCTTTCACCGGTGAAGTCTCTGCCGATATGCTCAAAGATATCGGTGCAAAATATATTATTATCGGCCACTCAGAGCGTCGTACCTATCATAAAGAAAGTGACGAGCTTATCGCTAAGAAATTTGTAGTATTAAAGCAGACAGGGCTGACTCCGGTGCTTTGTATCGGTGAAACCGACGCCGAAAATGAAGCCGGTAAAACAGAAGAGGTTTGTGCCCGCCAGATAGATGCTGTGCTTAATACCCTGGGCGCTGAAGCCTTCAGAGATACGGTGATTGCCTATGAACCCGTCTGGGCAATTGGTACCGGAAAATCAGCAACCCCGGCGCAGGCGCAGGCAGTGCATAAATTTATCCGCCAGCATATCGCCAAAAAAGATGCGGCAATCGCCGGGCAAGTCATCATTCAGTACGGCGGATCGGTGAATGATAAGAATGCGGCAGAATTATTTACTCAGCCAGATATCGATGGTGCGCTGGTAGGCGGAGCATCTCTGAAAGCGGATGCTTTTGCTGCTATCGTCAATGCCGCAGCCGCCGCTAAAAAAGCAGGATAATCTCTCATTGCTGAATAACGGCGCATCATGCGCCGTTATTTTTCTTCAGTATTTCACACTGATGATCCTGTAATTCCTCGGCAGAGCCTGTATTCCCTGTCAATAATTGTTTTCTGAGAGCCAGTAATACCAGCTGACCATCGGGTAATTCTGTCAGAGCAAGACCATAATCTCCCATGTGTTCAGCCGCGCCCGGAATTTCCTGTGCGACCCGTATAAATACACTCTGTTGATCCAGTTCCTCTGGTGTCAGCGTCCGGATTAAGTAAGGATGTGACCTCAGGGTATATTGCTGCCAGTGTGATGATAAATCAGGCGTTAATCCTGCCATCTGTCGGGCAATATCCGGACGAAGGCAGGACATATGTATATGTAATTGATTTTGTGTCCGGCCCGAGGCTGAATTGATGGTCATCGCCAGATCGCTGTCTTGCACCGGTGACTGATTTTTTTCTGACAGCAGATGCCGTTCATGCCATGCAAGAGAGAAGAAATTAGCAGTCTGGCTATCAAGCAACCGGGGGCTTTCGATACCTGATATTTTTGCCACTGGCATTAACAGATACTGTAGCGGACCCACCCTGTCTTTAAATAAAACATATCCCGCGGCCAGGTCGACTTTTTCACAGGGTGCCGGACGATGATTCTTTTCCATCTCCGGCACACACTGCTGGCTGACAAACTTCCACAGAACGTCAGAATGATCATGAAGCCGCGGTGCCAGCAAGAAGACCACCAGCAGGATAATAACGCACACCACTGCCAGCCAAAGTTTTACTTTACCTGCAGATACCATAAACCCTTCCATCCCCCTGTTTAACCAGACCTTCATGTTACTTTAATCAGGGGGAAAGTCATCCGGGATAATTATGGTTTCATTATCTGATCGTAGGTGCCACCGTCGCTGAAGTGTGTTTTCTGTGCCGCCGTCCAGCCACCGAATTTATTATCAATAGTAAATAATTTAACCGGTTTAAATTCATTAGCAAATTCCTTAGCTACCGCCGGATCACGCGGGCGATAATAATTTTCCGCCGCGATCTTCTGTCCTTCCGGTGAATACAAATACTTCAGGTAATCTTCAGCGACCTGACGGGTGCCACGCTCATCCACAACTTTATCGACAACGGCGACGGTAGGTTCAGCAAGGATGGACTCACTCGGTGTGATAATTTCAAATTGCTGATCTTTGAGTTTGTTTTTTGCCAGATAAGCTTCATTTTCCCAGGCAATCAGTACATCACCGATACCACGTTCGGCAAAAGTATTGGTCGCGCCACGGGCTCCGGAATCCTGCACAGTAACGTTTTTAAATAACGCTTTGACGAAATCCTGAGCTTTTTGCGGAGAACCGTCGTTATGGTCAAGGGCATAACCCCAGGCAGCAAGATAGTTCCAGCGGGCCCCGCCGGATGTTTTAGGGTTAGGGGTGATCACGGAAACACCTGGCTTGATCAGATCATTCCAGTCATGAATATTTTTGGGGTTTCCTTTACGTACCAGGAACACGATCGTAGAGGTATAGGGGGCAGAATTATCCGGTAATTTCTTGATCCAGCCCGGATTAATCCGTCCGCTGTTAGCAATAGCATCGACATCCGACTCCAGTGCCAGCGTGACCACATCTGCCCGGATGCCGTTAATCACGGAAGTCGCCTGTTTGCCGGAACCACCATGTGACTGACGAATAATCACATTATCACCGGTTTCCTGCTTGTAATGCGCACTAAAGGCTTTGTTATATTGTTCGTAAAATTCTCTGGTCGGATCATAAGAGACATTCAGTAATTGAATATCTTTCGCCAGCGTACTGCCGGATACCATCAGCAAAGCTAATCCAACATGCCACTTTTTCATATTATGCCCCCTGTGTTATAGAGCAACAGGTTGGCATAATCATCAAAATAACTTAAAGAACTAAAAGGTCGTTTTTATATCACAAATGAATAAACGAGAGATCGGGGGAGAGCTGCCGGCAGAACTTCCTCCGGCAGGCAAAGCGGTTAATACAGCCTTTTCGCGGTATCAAGCATGTCACGACGGAACGGACGCTTCATATTTTCTATGGCATCAATAATATCGTGGTGAACCATTTTTTCGTTCTGTACACCGACACAGCGTCCGCCATATCCCTGTAATAACAGATCAATAGCATAGGTCCCCATACGGGATGCGAGTATACGGTCATAAGCACAAGGTGCTCCGCCGCGCTGAATATGTCCCAGCACTGTCGCACGGGTTTCACGGCCGGTCTCTTTTTCGATATACCGTGCCAGTTCGCTGGCATCACAGATAAGTTCAGTAATAGCGACAATCGCGTGTTTCTTACCTTTCGCAATGCCGGCTTTAATTTCCTCGACCAGCTCTTCGCGGGTATAAGGGATTTCCGGTACCACAAAAAACTCACAACCTCCGGCAATAGCTGCCGACAAGGTCAGGTCACCACAGTGCCGGCCCATCACTTCAACAATAGAAATACGCTGGTGAGAAGATGAGGTATCACGTAATCTGTCGATAGCTTCTACCACCGTTTCCAGAGCAGTATGATAACCGATAGTATAATCGGTACCGGCAACATCGTTATCAATAGTTCCCGGCAACCCTATACAGGGAAATCCCATTTCTGTCAGCCGCTTAGCGCCCATATAAGAACCATCACCGCCGATAACCACCAGCGCATCCAGTCCGCGTTTTTTCATATTTTCGATAGCAATTTGCCGGGTAGCCTCTTCACGAAACTCCGGAAAACGGGCAGACCCCAGAAAAGTACCACCGCGGTTAATCATGTCTGAAACACTGTAACGATCCAGACTGACCATCCGGTCTTCATACAGCCCGAGGTAGCCATCATAGATCCCAAAAACTTCCAGTCCCTGGCCTAATCCTGTCCGGACCACACCACGGATAGCCGCATTCATACCAGGGGAGTCTCCGCCGCTGGTTAATACACCGATTTTTTTGATCATGACAACCTCTGGATAGTTTGAAGCTAAGGGTTAATCTTTTCAGTCAACGCGGTCACTGTGTACCGGCGCCTGCAAATAAGAGCTGATCTTGCTTAATAGTATACCAAACGTAGCTGACAGGATTGATTTAGGTCACTCAATACCCGTTGTTGCGCAATCATAACTGTTACAGAAAAAATTTAACATTTGATCTGTAAACTAAAAAATAAATTTTCCCCTTTTCTCCTCTGGGACAGAAGACGAAGGGTCCTGATGGATAATGACATCCGCGGCCGGAAAACAGGCTTTCAGTGCCTCTTCCAGCTGATCGGCCCGCTGATGTGCCATCACTAATGGCAGGTCATCTTTCATCTCTAAATGCAATTGTATAAATTTCGTCGGCCCTGACTGACGGGTTCGCAGATCATGTGCGCCGCAGACCCCCTGCCACTGAGAAACGATGCTGATTATCTGCTGAATTTCCTCATCCGGCAATGCTCTGTCCAGTAAGGCCTGGACGGCTTCATAGCCCATACGTACCGCAGAAATAAGGATGTAAATACCAATCCCGAAAGCGAATAACGCATCCGCTGCCGTAAATCCATACCAGCTGAGCAGCAGTGCAATCAGGATAGCACCATTCATTAATACGTCGGACTGATAGTGAAGCATATCGGCGCGGATCGCCTGACTATGTGTTTTTCTGACGACCCGGCGCTGAAACGTCACCAGTATCAGTGTCGAAACTAAAGCAATCAGCGTGACAATCACTCCGACCAGCGGTGCCCGAAAATTTCCGGGGGTAATAAAATGCTGAATACTGGTCAGGAAAAGAAACAAGGCTGATCCACTGATAAACATACTCTGGGCTAAGGTCGCCAGGGATTCAGCTTTACCATGGCCAAAGGTATGGTCATCATCTGCCGGTTGCAGAGAATAACGGACGACCAGCAGATTCGTCAGTGAAGCCCCGATATCAACTAATGAATCTACCAGCGCAGCCAGCACACTCACAGAACCGGTATACCACCAGGCTATCGTTTTCATGATCAGTAACAGCGAGGCCAGCACGGTAGCCGCAATCGCGGCACGAGTGACCAGCCTGGCATAAGAGGTGTCCATAAGGCTTCCTGAGTTTCTTAACCATCCGCAGAGAATAGCCTAAAGCACTTATTGTGGCGATCAGCGGGCGGGTGAGCAGCAGGAAAGAGAGTTACTCAGGGCAAAGGTATCGATTGCCCTGAGTGGTCAATCACCGGATTAATTATAACTTATAGTAAAGACTGAACTGGCATTGGCCTGCCCGGCAGTAACCTGACTGGCGGTACTGATATAACGGGCATAAAAATGAAAGGTCGCATTACCGCTGGCATCCGCCGTCACAGTCCGTGACGCGTCAGATAACCCCAGACGGCTCATATCATCATTCAGGAGCTCGATGGCAACATTTTTGGCCGTGTCATTCCCTGAATCAATCGCCAGCAGATTACTGCTGCCGTCAGCAATATTTCCGGTAAAAATAATACTGATAGCGACAGCAGGGCAGCCTTCCAGCTGAATTGAGAATGGCTTTTCTGGCGAGACTTTCCCCGCGCTACCATTGAGTGTGGGTGTAGCCCAGCTACCAAGCTCAACAAAAAAGTTCTGACTTCCCGCCGAAGCGGTGCAGGTTTGTTCTGTCACATTACCCCGCAGTACCAAATCGGCACCGGTCGCGAAACAATGACCGGACAAAAAAAGAGAAAGCAATGAGCCGACGGCTATCGCCGGTAAAGATCGTCGTAATGTTTTCATCGCGACATCCTAGTTCCACGAGATATTGAGCAGAGCATGACTGCTGAAGGTGCCGGCAACTGGCTTATTACCGGTGACATTCACCGGGATCGCCTTAATCGGGATACTCGCCTGACCAGTACTGTCCAGTGTGAGTTCATATCCTCCCGATAATGCATTCGGTGTCAGTGGCTGAACCGCAGGATCATTTGCCCCGGCACTGACTAAAAAACCGACATCTTTATTGGAAGAAACCAGCATATTTCCTGAAGCAGAATCCGTGGTCATACGCAGATACGCCAGTCCTGTTGTTGCCGGCGTACAGCTGATATTCAGGGTGCGCTGCTGGACTGTGACGCCTGACGGTTTTCCGCCGGCACCGGCACTGTAAAGGGCTGCCGAGGAAATATCACCAAAATCCATCACACTGTTATTCAGGCTCAGATCGCAACTTCCGGGCACCGGCACCGGAGGAACATAACCACCTGAGCAGACACCGGGCAGGCGATCATGACTTTCAGAAGATGATGTCTTCTGATACTGAAAAAGACATGCATTAACTGTTATCCCTGGTTTTGCTAACCCGGCGGTACCGCTAATGGTTTTTCCTGACAGACCATTAATAAATGCTACCGCCTGCTCCGAACCAAATGCCGAAGGCGATCCCTGGCCTAATATAATGAATTTTATTGAGCCGATATTATTATCGGTAATTTGCATCCCCAGAGAAATACCACAAGCCGAAGCTCCGAAACATAAAGCTCCGGGATAGGTTACAGTTGCCGATGAATTATTAATCACAATACCATTCGGTCCTATCGACCAGCTAAAGGCATCCACTCGGATCATACTCATTGCTCCCTGCATCCAAAACAGAGGTAATAAAAAAATTATCCATTTATATCTGAACATAACTTTCTCCTGAATTTATTGGGCACAATTAAAATGACGGCGGATAATCCTTTTCGCCGTATCCTGAGCAGAGAGGGCATATTTAACTGTACAACTTTCATTCTTCGCTGCTCCCCATTTAATAGTTAATTTCCCCTGCTCATTCAGACCATTTAAATAAACCTGGCCGTTATCACTAATAATTCCGGAAGCATCACCTTCGGACTCAGTCACCATAGATCCGAACGGCACCGGAGAACCATTCGGCCGGACAATATTAAACAGAGCCTGATAACCGCGGGTGGAAATAAAGTCAGCCCTGACGATAGCGCCTTGTGTCGGTATAACATTCCGGACGTTATCCTGAATATCGGTATGGTCATCCAGTGAATTAGTATCCAGTGCAATACGGTTATTCCGGTAAGCCGTGGCATATGGCAGATAGGTATAGCCACGCCAGTCGGTTTTTACACCGGTCTGATTCTGTACTTTCACATTATCGGCCCCGGCAGCTTTAATCAGAACATTGGTGGTGCCTAAAGGCTGGCCGAAAGTAATTCCGTTACGGTGAACAATGACCCCGCCGGAGAGTCCGTAATTCAGGCTATGGTATGTACTACTGTAGTTATACCCCAGGTTTGATGTACCGTAGGTTCCCCGGTAACTGGCATTCAGCGCACCTGACGCACCGTTTCGTCCGCTGTGTCCCTGGCTGATACCATAACTCAGATTCCGGTCGGCCAGAGCAGTACCGCTTAACCCGGTATTCCAGACTGTGCCGCCTTCAGTACTATGGTTAGCACTGAACGTAGCGAACATACTGTCAATCGGCCGGGCTTTATACGAGTTCCCTGCACTGAACAGTGATAACGGTACCGAGAGATTGAATGACAGCATCCGTTCACTGGTGTTCATATCCCGAACCTGGTTATAAGACCAGGCGACCGTATAAGAAATACCTCTCCAGCCAGAGGTATATCCGGCCTGATAATAACGGTCTTTAGACCCTGTGTTCCAATAGGTCTGTTCCGAGCCGGTAACATACAAAGACCCATAATCACCCAGCCGCTGAGTAATATTTAACTGAAGATTCCCTTTTCGGGTATTCCTGAGGTTGTAGTACCCGGAAAGCACATTTGTTTTCCCATCCGGATTATCAATCATTGAAGAATAATCGTAACCTGACATATATTTATAGGCCGAATCACTCAGAGTATAAAAACCCCGTGTGGAATACCGGTAACCTAATAACTGGACTGTGGTCCCGAAAGTCTCCAGAGATTTGGCATATAAAAAACGCAGTGACTGACCACTTTTTTTACTGCCATCGCTCAGCGTGGTATCTGACTGGGTAAAGTCAAATGACGTCGCTCCCCATTCACCGATATTAATACCCAGACCCAGTGCATAGGATTTATAATGATTACTCATCTGGCTTCCGCCATACAGAGTATACCCGTCAGATAATCCATAGAGCAGCGTTGCCTGGCTATAGAAAGGATTATCCTGATCATTAATTCCGCTACGGAAACGGCCAATGACTACATCATATTTCGCCCGGCCTTCTCGTTGTAATACCGGAACCGTCGAATATGGCTGTACATATTTTTGTATTGACCCGTCTTTTTCTTCTACCGTGACCTCAAGGTTACCGTTGGTCATCTGCGGGTTAATATCCGTAAGCTCAAAAGGCCCCGGGGGGACATACGTCTGATAAACAATATACCCGTTCTGTCTGACAACAACCCTGGCGTTCGTCTTCGCTACTCCGCGCACTGTCGGTGCATAGCCTTGCATTGAGTCAGGGTACATGCTGTCTGATGAATAGAGCCTGATACCGCGGAATGAATTACTGTCAAAAACGTCATTCCCCGAAGTACTGTCACCAGCCACAAACTGCCCTTTGAGAGGGATTACATCCCGTTCAAGGTAAGTGTTGATATTGTTCCATTGGGAAGTACTCCCACTGGATGATGTGTTACGGCTCCATGAACCATTATTTCTCAGGCGCCATGCTCCGAGGTTAGCCCCGCTGGTCAGGCTAAGAAAATAGGAGTCCCCGTAAGAGCTGTGATCACCGCTAAAATTATAATTAAACAGCAGGGCATTGATCCCTTCATCCCATTCATCGGGAGGGATATAACCTCGTTCTGTCACTTTAAGAAAAGCCTGAGGAACATTAACATTTAGTCTGAGTTTTTTAACATCAAACTCCGTTGATGCCGAAGGTATAACATTGGTAATAAAAAGACATTGCTTCCCTGCATTATCTTTTTTCAGTGCTTCTTCATTAAAAAGTACACCGAACTTTACTAACCATGCTTCATTCAGACAAGGCAGTAAACCTTTCTTTTCTTTTTCATTATCAGTCTTCGACTTATCCGCATAGACAAAATTAATATCGCGGGTAGCGACAAAATTATCATTCAGATAAACATCAACAGTATAGGTTCCCGGAGGTACAGAAGACCCGGAGTCAATAAATCGGGTAATATCAGCAACTGCACTGGCATCATCACCCAGGAATTGCGTATTAAAGTAAGCTTCCGCATGACTGAATAATGGTGTTGCCAGTAACATGGCTGTAATGATATTTAACCCAGGCGTTTTTATCTTCGTCTGTTTGCTTTTTATTCTTTTCATTATCAATGCTCTGGATATCAGTCATCGGATACTATTATTTTCCGGGTGTTACTGTTGTCACTGGAGACACAGCACCAAAATCACTAATTGCACTAAATCTCAGCTCACCGGTCACTCCGCCCGGAATTTTCACTACTGTTTTATCCATCGGAGAGGCCATAATGGCATCGAGTTTTTTTCCACCAAGAGAGACATTAACCATGTTAACGAAGTAAGGTGTCGGATTACTGATAATCATCTGGTTACCCTGCAGGGTATAACTTATTTTTCCCGGAGCCTGAGAAGAAGCCATAGTGAGTGTCGATGGACGAACAAACAGTTTTATCCTGGTCAGGATAGCCAGCTGTAATACATTCTTCCCGTCAACACTGTCTTTACTGACTTCAGGGATTGCTTTCACATTCAGCCAGTAAACAGATTCTCTGTCTTTCGGCAGACTATCATTAACATTTATTATTCTTATTGTATTTTCACTTTTTGTATCAATCACGAATAGTGGCGGCGTGATAATAAAATCAGATGTTTTTTTCTCATTTTTATCCTCAACCCATGACTGGACCAGATAGCGGCTTTTTTGATCGCTATTCAAAATAGCCAATGAAGTCTGCTTATCTGATTGATCATAAATCACCCGCGTGGCACCTAATGAGACCCCGCCAGCAGCCAGAGAGGCAGCGGGTAACATTGCGCTAAACAGTAGTGCACCAAAAATTCCTTTTAATATACTCCTTACCCCATGGTTTTTAACATTAATATTCATTACTTATTTCCTTTATGGGAGGTTATGAAAAATATTTAAGACACTGGTATTCCCGGGGATGTTTTAAGATCACCGGATCCCGGGAACCTACAGTGGTTAATATTATCCGGGCAGAATAGCGCGACTCTCTATTGCCCGGACAATCGTCTGACGAGACTTCAGTTATCAGCGACTAACTGCACAGTTTTACTGATATGAAGTACGGTTCAGAATTAGTTATACTGCATGGTAAATACAGCATCTGCGTTTGCCTGGCCTGGTGTTGGCGTAGCAGAAGTCGCTTTATAACGTGCAGCAAAGTTCAGGGTGTTAGTACCATCGATTAAGCTATGGCCTTTACTGAAGGTTGACCCGTCCGGTGTCATCACTGAGGAATCCTCATCCAGAATCTGAATACCGACACCCGTCGCAGTTGCATCGTTACTGCTGGAGTTGATGGCCAGTAAGGTGGCATCAGTTCCGGTAGTCTGTCCGGAGAAAGCAACACGGGCAGTTTTAGCCACTGTTGTATCACAGTCATTCAGGACAATTTTAAACGGAATAGTTGCGCTGGTATCACCGATACTCTGGAATGATGCCGTACGGTATTGTCCCAGGTTTACAATCTGATCTGCTGATTCAGTGCTGACAGCACAGGCTGCGTTCACCAGACTTCCGTTAAAGTGAACCACACCACCTTGTACTGTTGTTGTGGTATCTGCCGGAGTCGGGTCGTCTTCGGCATGAACACCTGCAGCGGCCAGAAGAGAAGCTGAAGTCAGCATTGCTAAGATAATTTTATTTAATTTCATTATATAAGTTCCTGGTGCTCTTTAATAAAAGAGAATTAATATTCATTTGCAGTCATCACAAGATAAACTGAATTAACACTAAGATAACAATTACCCTGCTGATTGCTTTATACCTGACATCAAAGCTCTATCCATTTAACCCACTAAATATTCAGACGCGCTGAATCATTAGATGATGAAACATTTTCCAATTAACTAAGTAAAATTAAACTAAGTAGTAATGCTCATCTTCTGATGTCGGAGCAAATAATAAATTAGGATTTTTTCATAATATAACCAAATCTTATCACTTTTTAATAAATGATATAAAACCAATACTAAACAATGAGTTACAATTTAAATTGAGATGTGAAATGCCATCAATTGATGGAATAGGAATTTTACGTTAGACTTAATCCTCGAAAAAAAAATTACGCAATGGCAGCACACATGAAAAAACATGCTCGTTATTATTTCATTGCTAACAAAATAATTTACGATAGTAGTCTTCACACTGTCAGCAATCCGGAAAAGACAATAAGTAATCGTCTGCTGACTTCTGCATCGGCCTGTTTAATCTGCCTGCTTCAGGAAAAAGGAAAAATTGTCAGCAGAAAAACACTGATGCACGCCGGATGGGAAAAACATGGTTTCATTGTTACAACCAACACTCTGAATCAAAATGTACTGCTGATTAGAAAAGCTCTTTCTCAGATCACCGACCAACAGGTTCTGAAAACAGTGTTCAGACAGGGCATCACAATACCCGACGAATTCAGCGTAATCTCGTTTGATACCCCTGAGTCTCTGGAAGAATATATCAATAATTATTATAAGACAGGCCAGCAAGAGATAACCTCCGAGCGATTACCTGCTGATGATGATTCGGTTCAGTCTCCTCCGGAAATCAATATAACAGCAGAGACTCAGTCACCGGCCAGTGAGCCGATTGAAAGTGAATATAGTGAAGTAAATGAAAAAAGTTCAGATAAAAAAAGATCAATAAAAAGATATTTTTTTATTAACATCATTTTAATCCCTTTAATATTAATTGTGGTTTTTTTCGGGGCGATGCTGAAAATGGTGGATTACTATAAAAACTTAAGTTCCGGTGATTATCAGCCACTGGTCGACTATCGAAAAGTAGCGACAGTAAACGGCCTTTCTGTATATCTTAACAGTGATAAGTGCCCGGCGGATTATGCGTTGCCTTTCCTGGAACAGCACGCCCATGACTTCGATAACATTCCGGCAAGGAACATCTATTTTAGTTGTGAGAGAAATATAAAACGATCTTCGGTGCTGCTTTGCGATAACGATGCCAGAGATCCGACCGCTGACTGCTCTTCCTTTTACTATTTATAAGAAGGCATAATGAATACTAAAATATTGTCAATTGGCGTGGCTATCCTGTTAATCACATTATCAGGCACTTTTTATATTATAAGAACCAATAATGCCGGCGACCGTACGATTAACTGTACCGGACAGATTACAGTTTCGAAACAGAGCAGTAAGCTGACCATGAATGTACTCTTCCTGATTGATGACCGTGTGAGTACCGTTTATCTGCGTGGTATCCTGAATAAAGATGGCAAAACATATGTGCTGAACCGCAGCATCTATGCCCGTATAACCTCAAAAAACAACCACTATCGCTTTATTACGGAAAAAATTTCTAATGCCCAGGAGCTTCCGGAAAGTGCCGGGCCTCTTGCTGACGTCCTGCCCAAATACCTGCAATCGGTTAACTCACCACAGGACTTTTTCATTTACAGACTTAATCCGTCCCGATATGTCTTCACTAATGGCTATATTCCGTCGCTCTATTGCAAAAAGCTTACCTGATATAAATACCACAGACTGTACCCCACCCGTGCCCGTTTCAGGTGATACCACGATCGGTGCAGGTAGGGCTGCAGTTAATCAGGCATAACAGATAATAATGGCAGTCACAGACTATTATGCGATTATTCACTGACCATCGAATATCCGCGGCAGAGAGAGCAGACCGGACGTACAAGAAAATGAAGACAAAAAAAACCCCCTCATTACTGAGGGGGGAAGACAGGGATGGTGTCTATGGCAAGGAAAAAAGGGATACTACATACTGTTGGTACTGCTTTACGGTAATCAGCATCGCTGCTTACGGTAACTGGCTTACACTACGTATATTGTTCATACGTAACTCAAAATTCTTCTGTAATTCTGCCTGCTGTTCCGCAGTCAGCAGGTTATACATCTGATGGCGTACTCTTGCCATCGCTACCTGCTCGTTTATCTCGGCCATCTTCTCAGCCTGCGCACGGACTGCAGGTTCATTAAAATCTCTGGCTGTTTCAAGTTTGTGCATCAGTTCAATATCAGAAACAGTAATTCCTGACCTGGCCTGCCGCGCCTGATACATCAGATCGCGCATTTGCTGACGCTGTTGTTCCGATAATTCGATACCATCAAACATATGATTTTGCGAATTGTGCGCCATACTCTCTGAGGTCACTGGTAATTGCTGTTCCATTTTATCTTTCATCATTCCGTCACATTTTGCAGTAGCCTGACCAGCAAAGACCAGTGACGAAAGTGCGACGATGATAAGATGGCGCATCCTTGACTCCGGGAGTGTTTAGCGTTTATCGATTCAACGGGAACCAGTGTAATCCCGTAGCTGCAAACATCCGTCAGGGGGTGTAAAACTACGTAAAGTGACAACCGGATAACCATGGAACACGGTATTTTTCCTGCGGAGGAAAACATAATGAATAAAATATTGCTGGTTGATGATGATCGGGAACTGACATCTTTATTGAAAGAATTGCTGGAGATGGAAGGCTTTGAGATCATCGTGGCAGATGATGGTGAACAGGCATTATCTTTACTGGATAGTTCCGTTGACCTGCTGCTGCTAGATGTCATGATGCCGAAGAAAAATGGTATCGACACACTGAAAGAGTTACGTCAGCAGCATCAGACACCGGTTATTATGCTGACAGCCCGCGGCAGTGAGCTCGACAGAGTGCTCGGCCTGGAACTGGGTGCCGATGACTACCTGCCAAAACCGTTTAATGATCGCGAACTGGTTGCCAGAATACGTGCCATTTTGCGTCGTTCTAACTGGAGCGAGCAACAACATACAGAGACAAGCTCTTCTTCACTACAGGTCGACCATCTTAAACTTAATCCCGGGCGTCAGGAAGCCAGCTTTGATAATCAAGTCCTGGACCTGACCGGTACCGAGTTTACGCTTTTGTACCTGCTGGCACAGCACCTGGGACAGGTCGTCTCCAGAGAACATCTCAGTCAGGAAGTATTGGGGAAACGACTCACTCCTTTTGACCGGGCCATTGATATGCATATCTCAAATTTGCGCCGTAAGCTGCCTGAACGGCATGATGGTCACCCCTGGTTTAAAACCCTGCGAGGCAGAGGCTACCTGATGGTTTCAGCCTCATGATAAGCAGTTTAACCACCCGCATCTTTGCTATTTTCTGGCTTACGCTGGCCTTAGTATTGATGCTGGTATTAATGGTACCAAAGCTCGACTCCCGTCAGATGACATCATTACTGGAAAGTGAACAGCGCCAGGGCGTAATGATCGAACAGCATGTGGAGGCCGAGCTGGCGCAGGACCCACCCAATGACCTGATGTGGTGGCGCAGATTATATCGGGCTATCGATAAATGGGCCCCTCCCGGCCAGCATTTACTGCTGGTAACTTCAGAGGGAAGAGTCATTGGCGCACGCCATAATGAAATGCAGATTATCCGTAACTTTATCGGACAATCTGATAATGCCGATCATCCGCAAAAGAAAACCTATGGCCGAATCGAAATGATTGGCCCGTTCGCGGTTGCTGACGGTGAAGACAACTACCAGCTGTATATGGTCCGTCCGGCCACCAGCTCACAGCTGGACTTTATTAATCTGTTATTTGACCGGCCTTTATTACTGCTGATTGTGACTATGCTGATTAGCTCTCCCTTATTATTATGGCTGGCATGGAGTCTGGCAAAACCAGCCCGTAAGCTGAAGCAAGCTGCTGATGAAGTCGCCGCAGGTAACTTAAGGCAGCATCCGGAGCTTGAGTCAGGACCACAGGAATTTCTGGCCGCCGGGGCAAGTTTTAACCAAATGGTCAGTGCGCTGGAACGGATGATGACAGCCCAGCAACGGCTACTGTCAGATATCAGTCATGAGCTGCGCACCCCCCTCACTCGCTTACAACTGGCAACGGCCTTACTGCGCAGGCGTTCGGGCGAAAGTAAAGAGCTCGGCAGAATAGAGATGGAAGCCCAGCGACTGGACGGTATGATCAATGACTTATTAGTACTGTCACGGACCCAGCATAATAACGCCCTGGTCAGTGAAGCGATGAAAGCGAACCACCTGTGGAATGGTGTGCTGGAAGATGCCAAATTTGAAGCCGAACAGATGGGAAAAAAAATGGAGGTTCCTTATCCGCCCGGTCCCTGGCCTTTATACGGTAACCCCCATGTACTGGAAAGCGCGCTGGAAAATATTATCCGTAATGCACTGCGTTATTCCCATACCCACATCATCGTCAGTTTCTCTGTAGACCGGGAAGGTATCACTATTCATGTGGATGATGATGGTCCGGGCGTGAGTCCGGAAGACCGGGAACAAATTTTCCGGCCGTTTTATCGTACTGATGAAGCGCGCGACAGGGAATCCGGCGGAACCGGACTCGGGCTGGCGATTGTTGATACGGCATTACAGCAGCATCATGGCCGGGTGAAAGCCGATGACAGCCCGCTGGGTGGCTTACGCCTGACTATCTGGCTTCCGTTATACTCTGCACGTCAATAATTTGATATTCTGCGGCTCTCGTCAGCGGGAGCCCTTATGATTAATATCGTTTTGTTTGAACCAGAAATTCCACCGAATACGGGTAATATTATTCGGCTATGTGCCAACACCGGATTCGCTTTACACCTGATTGAGCCCCTTGGGTTTACCTGGGATGATAAGCGCCTGCGGCGGGCAGGACTCGACTATCATGAGTTCACAGCAATTCGCCGCCATGCCAGCTATCAGGCATTTATCGATAGTGAACAACCTGCACGCCTGTTTGCGCTCACCACAAAAGGCACACCGGCACACAGTGCTGTTTCATGGCAGGCGGGTGATTACCTGATGTTCGGACCGGAAAGTCGTGGTCTGCCGGCAGAAATACTCGACAGCTTACCCGCCATGCAGAAAATACGTATTCCTATGGTGCCTCAGAGCCGCAGTATGAACCTGTCCAACTCAGTCGCGGTAGTCATCTATGAGGTGTGGCGCCAGCTGGATTACGCCGGAGCCTTAGTAAAATAGAACAATCACGGGGGAATCTTCTCCCCCGGTATTTTACTCAGATCCCGTCGCCAAATTCGAATCCGGCCACCGTACCATTAAAATGCTGGTCCATATCCATTGCCGGTTTCTCACTGGCCGGACGACCAACAATACGCGCAGGTACACCGGCGACAGTCGTATGCGGAGGAACGGGTTGTAACACAACCGATCCCGCGCCTATTTTCGCGCCACGGCCAACTTCAATGTTACCTAAAACTTTCGCGCCGGCACCAATCATCACACCTTCACGGATCTTCGGATGACGATCACCGCAGGTTTTACCGGTTCCCCCAAGAGTCACCGATTGCAGAATCGAAACATCATTTTCGATCACTGCAGTTTCCCCGACCACGATCCCGGTTGCATGGTCGAGCATAATCCCGCAGCCAATAGTCGCCGCCGGATGAATATCAACCCCGAATGAAACTGAAATCTCATTCTGCAGATATACCGCCAGAGAACGACGGCCTTCTCCCCACAACCAGTTACCAATACGATAGGCCTGTAAGGCATGAAAACCTTTCAGGTACAGCAGAGGAATTGAATACTTGTCCACTGCAGGATCCCGCTGACTGACCGCGGCAATATCGCGGGCAGCCGACAGGATCATCGACGGGTCTTTACGGTATGCTTCTTCAACGATTTCACGGATAGCAATTGCCGGCATAATCGGGTTGGCCAGTTTGTTGGCCAGCATATAGCTCAGCGCACTGCCGAGATCGTCATGTTTCAGTAATGTCGCGTGAAAAAAACTGGCCAGCATGGGTTCACCTTCCGCCAGACTCCTGGCTTCTGAAATAATACTTTCCCAGATTTGCGCTAACTCTTCAGACGACATGACTGCACTCCCGATAAAAAAGCGCCCCGTAAGGCGCTTATATAAGCTTAATGGCTAGCAACATAAAACACCTCTGTTCAGAGGGCTTCTTTTTCATCTTTTCTTTCACGGCCAAGCAGAGACAAGGCAGCATCCCTGGCCGGTTTTCCACAATAAAGGACCTGGAAGATTTGTTCTGTGATTGGCATTTCAACACCAGCCCTGGCCGCCAGTGCCCTCACTTCTTTCGTATTACGGTAGCCTTCGACGACTTGTCCGATACTTGCTTCAGCCGCACTGACGCTATTCCCCTTGCCCAGCAACATACCAAAGCGCCGATTGCGGGACTGATTATCGGTACAGGTCAGCACGAGATCACCCAGTCCTGCCATTCCCATAAAAGTCGAGGGATCCGCACCCAGCGCAGCACCCAGTCGGCTCATTTCGGCAAGCCCGCGGGTTATCAGTGCGGTTCTGGCATTAGCACCGAAGCCAATACCATCAGAGATCCCGGCACCAATCGCAATGACATTTTTCACCGCGCCACCTAACTGAACTCCGGTCAGGTCATGATTGCTGTAAACCCGAAAGCTTTTTCCGCAATGCAACTTTTGCTGTAAATCCTTAGAAAACTGCGGATCAGTCGACGCCAGGGCAATCGCCGTCGGCATACCTGACGCCAGCTCTTTGGCAAATGTCGGCCCGGAAATGACCGCCAGCGGGATAGAAGGACCAAGGATTTCTCTGGCAACATCTTGCAATAAACGGCCAGTCTCCCGCTCCAGCCCTTTCGTTGCCCAGACCAGACGTGAATCAGACTCCAGACAAGGCTGTATTTGTGCCAGAACGTCACCAAATACATGGCTGGGTACCACGACCAGGATATCCTGGCTGGCGGCAATAGCCTGTGCCAGAGAGGACTCAATCACCAGATTATCGGGAAATACGACATCAGGAAGAAATTCAGTGTTACAGCGGTCAGCCTGCAGCCGTTCAAGATGCTGAAGATTATGCCCCCATAAAACGACCGGATGGCCATTACGCGCCAGCGTAATGGCCAGAGCGGTGCCGTAAGAACCGGCACCGATAACACTGACAGAATTGCTGCGGTTACTCATCAGGCTTCCTGCGGAGCACTACCTTCCTGTTCCTGCAGGTAGTTCATAAATAATGCATCAAAGTTCACCGGAGCCAGGTTCAGCTGCGGGAAGGTTCCGCGGGAAACCAGACCAGAAATACACTCACGTGCATAAGGGAACAGGATATTCGGGCAGTAAGCTCCCAGACAATGGGCCATCTGAGTCCCTTCAATGCCGGAAATCGTAAAGATCCCTGCCTGCTGGACTTCGCACAGAAACGCGGTATCTTCACCCACGGTCGCTGTCACAGTGACACGTAAAACGACTTCATAAATACCGTCAGCCAGCTGTGAGGATGCTGTATCCAGATCCAGTTTCACTTCAGGTTCCCACTCTTTCTGGAAAACCTGAGGAGCATTAGGCGCTTCAAAAGAAATATCTTTTGTATAAACACGTTGGATCTGGAACGTCATTTCGCTGTTATTTTGTTCTGACATGGTACTTGGTCCTGTTAAGTTGAAATTTGTTTCACCTGAAACTCAGGCTTGCAATAAAGGGTCCAGACCGTGTTCTGCCTCAAGGGCATACAGGTCATCGCAACCACCAATATGTTTTCCGTCAATAAAAATTTGAGGTACCGTGCTGCGGCCACTGCGCTCTATCATCCCCGCACGCTTTTCGGCATCGCCATCAATAGCAATCTCATTAAACGCTGCGCCTTTTTTCTCTAACAGTGCTTTTGCACGATGGCAAAACGGGCAGGTCTGCTTAGTGTAAATATCAATTACTGGCATTGTCAGCACCTCTGATAATTTATTTACCGCGAACCAGCGGAAGATTTTCACCACTCCAGCCACTGATACCGTCTTTTAACACGGATACGTTTGCAAAACCTGCCGCGCTCAGCTGCCCGGCAGCTTCACCGGAAGACTGTCCGGTCGCACAGGTAACAATCACCGGCTGGTTTCTGAATTTTTCCAGTTCAGTCAGGTGGCCTTTCTTAATCTCTGCCGCGGCCAGGTTCACAGCACCTGAGATATGCCCGCGGCGGAAATCGTCGCGTGAGCGCACATCAACAACTACTGCATCTTGTTTGTTAATCAGATTAGTCGCTTCGCTGCGGCTAATTGTTTTAACTTTAGAAAACAGCCCCTTAAAAGTAGTAACAATCACCAGAACCAGTAAAGCGACCCAGGCCAAACACAGGACCAGGTGATTGCGTGCAAATTCCATAATATCTTGCATGGGGGGTAACAACTCCAGACCGGACAAAAATAAGATAATATAAGGATTCTGAGTATACCTGCGCAGCCAGGCATGTACAGACACTAAACACGGGAAGGCGTGATTTATGCGTCATTTTACCTGACAGATGCTGAGTTCTGGCACTCAGACCTTACCTGTTGTCTGATTATGCCATTAATGCCGGATACAAACTATAAATCCCTTCCGGGAGGCTGGAAAGCAACTATGCATCGTGAAATAATCACCGCCCTATGACGAAAAAAATGCCTGTTCCCTGTATTTTGCCAGACAACGCTTCCCCGTCACCGAAACCACGCAGGGAGCGACCGACACTGGCCTCTGGCCTGCTGTGTGCGGGCATATTGTGCTTGTCTTTTACCGCCCATGCTGCTGACGATAATAAAGCGCAACTCAAATCTATACAGCAGGACATTGCGAATAAAGAGAAGAGTGTCCGTTCGCAAAAAATTCAGCGCAGTAACTTACTGGATCAGCTGCAGAGTCAGGAAAAAATCATTGCTCAGGCCAGCAGGCAATTACGTCAGACGCAAACCACGCTTGAAGGTATTAACCGCGATATCGCGGCCCTTGCCCGATCAATCGCACAACTGGAACAACGCCAGGCCAGGGAAGAAAGTCTTCTTGCACAACAGCTGGACGCAGCATTTCGCCAGGGACAACACAGTGGTATTGAACTGCTGCTCAGTGGTGAAGCTGGTCAGCGAAATGACCGGATACTGACCTATTTCACCTATCTGAATCAGGCACGCCAGCAGAACATTGAATCACTGAAACAGACCCGGGCAGAACTGGCGGAAAAGAAAACGATCCAGCTGCAGAAACAACAGCAGCAACAGCAATTACTGAGCCAGCAACAGGCACAACAAACCCGTCTGGAGCAGGCAAAATCCGCCCGCCAGAAAACACTCAGTGTGCTGGAGTCTTCACTGGAAAAAGACCAGGCAGACCTGGTTGAAATGCGCCAGAACGAAAGCCGTTTACAGGAAAAAATAGCCCGTGCAGAACAGATAGCCAAAGCACGCGCCGAACAGGAAGCCCGGGAAGCTGAACAGGTCAGACAACGCCAGGCACAGGCCCGCGCCAAAGGGTCAACTTATCGTCCTACGGAAGGTGAACAAGAGCTGATGGCCCGTACCGGAGGCCTGGGCCGGCCGGCCGGACAATATCCATGGCCGGTTCAGGGAAAACTGTTACACCGGTTTGGAGAAACACTGCAGGGTGAGCTACGCTGGAAGGGGTTAGTCATCGCCGCACCTGAAGGTACCGATGTCAGAGCAATTGCCGACGGGCGGGTTATCATGGCTGACTGGTTACAGGGCTATGGCCTGGTGATTGTTATTGAACATGGTCAGGGTGATATGACTCTGTATGGTTACAACCAGAGTGCTCTGGTTAATGTGGGTGCTCAGGTCAGAGCAGGCCAGCCTATCGCTCTGGTGGGAACCAGTGGCGGACGCGGTATACCGTCACTGTATTTTGAGATCCGCCGCCAGGGGCAGGCTGTAAACCCCCTCAGCTGGTTAGGGAAATAATTGTGCTGCATCGTCTGAAGATTGTCGCGTTCATCAGTGGCCTGCTGATTTGTCAGGCCGCTTCTGCTGCTAAACTGGCTATTGTTATTGACGATTTTGGTTACCGGCCAAAAGAAGAAAATCAGGTATTACAGATGCCTGCAGCGGTTTCTGTCGCCGTATTACCGGATGCCACCCATGCCCGTGAAATGGCAATAAAAGCACATCAGACCGGCCATGAAGTGCTGATCCATTTACCCATGGCCCCTCTGAGTAAACAACCTCTGGAAAAAAACACCCTCACTCCGGAGATGAGCAGCGCTGAAATTACCCGTATCATTCAGCTGGCTGTCAGCCATGTCCCTTATGCTGTCGGTCTGAACAACCATATGGGCAGTAAAATGACCTCCAGTCTGCCCGGTATGATTAAAGTGATGCAGGTCCTGAATCACTATAACTTCTATTTCCTGGACAGTATGACCATAGGTAATAGTCAGTCGGTAAACGCCGCTCAAGGCACCAGCGTCAGGGTATTGAAACGCAAAGTCTTTCTTGATGATACACAGAATGATGCCGATATCCGTAAGCAGTTTCTTCGCGCCGTAAACCTGGCCAGGCGTAATGGTTCAGCCATTGCCATCGGCCACCCGCACCCCGCGACCGTCAGAGTCTTACAGCAGATGCTGGCGGATCTGCCTGCCGATATCACGCTGGTACGCCCCAGTCAGCTGCTTAATGACACCCCGCACTCCTCCGCCAGTCATGGGGTAAAAAAACCTGCCGTGACCAGGGAAAATACGGTAACTCATGCCGGGTTAACTGCACAATGCCGTACCCTCCACGCACCTTCCCCATTGCTGCCTTCAGCCGGTATAGCAATGATTTATACCAGTATTAAAAACAGCCAGTTTATACAGGATATAAAAAGCATATTCTGACCGGTAACGGCCATTCTTTTCTGCGGAGAACAATGGCCTGTATTCCCTCTGCGATACCTCTCTGAAAAATATTCAGTCACACAACAGGTGGCCAGCTGACTGAATATACCAAAATATGTTGCAGAACGTTTGAAGCTTGTTTCCCGGAATAACAGACTCTGCCTTTACTGAGCGTGAAATGATATGATCGCGCGATATAAACGTGGTATTCCATACTTCACGTCTTCACTTAAGGGCAGGCTTATGATTATCGTTACTGGTGGCGCCGGCATGATCGGCAGCAATATAATAAAAGCACTGAATGACCGAGGTTATACGGACATTCTGGTGGTAGATAACCTGAAAGATGGTACTAAATTTGCCAACCTGGCAGACCTGAATATCAGCGACTACATGGATAAAGAAGAGTTTCTTGTCAGTGTACTGGCAGGTGATGATTTCGGGCCGATCGAGGCCGTTTTCCATCAGGGTGCATGCTCTTCCACGACCGAATGGGATGGCAAATACATGATGGATAATAACTATCAGTATTCAAAAGAGCTGCTGCACTTCTGTCTCGAGCGCCAGATCCCCTTCCTGTATGCCTCTTCTGCAGCGACCTATGGCGGACGGAACGATAACTTTATCGAACAGCGCCAATATGAAGCCCCGCTAAATGTTTATGGTTACTCCAAAATGCTGTTTGACCATTACGTTCGCAGTATTCTGCCAGAGGCAGAATCTCCGGTGTGTGGCTTCCGTTATTTTAACGTGTACGGTCCGCGTGAAGGTCATAAAGGCAGTATGGCCAGTGTTGCCTTCCACCTGAACACACAGATCACCAACGGTGAAAACCCTAAATTATTTGATGGCAGCGAAAACTTCCAGCGTGATTTCATCTACGTACAGGATGTTGCTGCGGTTAACCTGTGGTGCTGGGAAAATAATATATCAGGGATCTATAACTGTGGTACCGGCCGTGCTGAGTCGTTCCAGGAAGTCGCTGATGCGGTACTGGCATGGCATGGCACCGGCGAAGTGGAATATATTCCGTTCCCGGAAAAACTGAAAGGACGCTATCAGGCTTACACTCAGGCAGATCTCACCAACCTGCGTGCAACCGGCTATGACAAACCGTTTAAAACAGTCGCTGAAGGTGTGGCTGAATATATGGCATGGCTGAATAACAAAGCATAAGAGATTTTCCGGCGATGAAAATATTGGTGATTGGCCCTTCATGGGTTGGCGATATGATGATGTCACAAAGTCTTTATCGCACACTTAAAGCACAATACCCGGACGCCACGATTGACGTAATGGCTCCGGGGTGGTGCCGGCCATTATTATCCAGAATGCCCGAGGTCAATCAGGCTATCGCCATGCCGATTGGTCACGGGGCTCTGGCCTTAAAAGAACGTCGACAGATTGGCCGTTCACTGCGTGAAAGTCGTTACGATCGGGCTTACGTGTTACCGAACTCGTTTAAGTCAGCACTGGTGCCTTTCTTCGCCGGAATCAAAAAACGGATTGGCTGGCGGGGTGAAATGCGTTACGGCCTGCTTAACGATGCCCGGATACTGGATAAAGCAGCCTTCCCGTTGATGGTCGAACGCTACGTAGCGCTGGCTTATGATGCGGGACAAGTCACATCGGCGGCAGCATTGCCCCGGCCATTATTGTGGCCGCAACTGAGTGTCACTGAAGCAGAAAAAACCGGGACCGCCAGCCTTTTCTCTCTGCCGGCCGATCGCCCGCTGATCGGTTTTTGCCCCGGCGCTGAGTTTGGTCCGGCAAAACGCTGGCCTCATTATCACTATGCGGCACTGGCACAAAAACTGATCGCGAAAGGCTACCGTATCCTGCTGTTCGGTTCAGAGAAAGACTACCAAACCGGCGAAGATATTCTCCAGAGCCTGGACACAGCAGATGCTGCCTGCTGCTATAACCTGGCCGGTAAAACACGGCTGGAACAGGCGGTCATCTTACTCGCCAGCTGTACTGCCGTTGTCAGTAACGACTCTGGTCTGATGCATATTGCTGCGGCGTTACACCGGCCATTAATCGCATTATATGGCCCCAGCAGTCCTGACTTTACACCGCCATTATCCAATCAGGCTCGTATTATTCGCCTGATTTCAGGCTATCATAAAATCCGAAAAGGCGAAGCAGACCTTGGTTATCATCAGAGTCTGATTGATATAAAACCTGCGCGTGTTATGGATGAACTCACCATATTACTGGCCCCCACGCAGGAGAATGAATGCAGGTCCTGATAGTTAAAACTTCCTCGATGGGAGATGTGATCCATACTCTCCCTGCTCTGACCGATGCAATGCAGGCAATTCCCGGAATACGGTTTGACTGGGTAGTTGAAGAAAATTTTGCGCAGATCCCCGGGTGGCACCCGGCAGTGGATCAGGTATTACCCGTTGCTATCCGTCGCTGGCGTAAGCACTGGTTTGGCTTGCAACAACGGGAAGAGCGTTTCCGGTTTAAGCAACAACTGCGCCAGCGCCAGTACGATATGGTGATTGATGCCCAGGGGCTGATTAAAAGTGCAGCCCTGGTTACCCGGCTGGCCCGCGGCGAAAAACACGGGGCGGACAGAAACAGTATCCGTGAACCTTTTGCCTGCTGGTGGTATGACAAGCGACATGTTATCGGCCAGCAGCAACATGCGGTTGAACGAATCCGGGATTTGTTTGCCAAAAGTCTCGGGTATGAAAAACCGGCGGGCCGTGGTGACTACGCAATCGCAGGCCATTTTATTCATCACCTTCCCGCCGATGCAGGACGCTATATGGTATTCCTGCATGCGACCACCCGGGATAATAAGCACTGGCCTGAGCAGCACTGGCGTGAACTTATTGAGCGGGTCGCGGCCAGGGGCTATTGCATAAAGCTGCCCTGGGGGACCGAAGCAGAATACCAGCGTGCCGTACGGCTGGCAGAAGGACAGCCACAGGCTGAAGTACTGCCCCGGCTTTCACTGGCAGAAGTTGCGCGGGAACTGGCGGGTGCAAAAGTCATTGTCTCTGTCGATACCGGACTGAGCCATCTGGCCGCAGCACTGGACAGGCCGAACATCACTCTTTATGGCCCGACAGACCCGGGGCTGATAGGCGGTTACGGGAAAAACCAGATTGCCTTAAGACCGGAAACGGGTGACCGTATGAGTGATATTTCAGCTGCTAAGGTTGATCAGCAAATAAAGCGATTAGCCGATGACTCAGACTAACTTCGCCTCTGTCACAGACATCGCCGGGTTCAGTCATTATGTACTTTATTAAGAGTAACCGATAACCATGTGGAAGAAAGTAAAGTACTGGAACCGGCAAAAAAACCATCTGCTTCGCCGGCTGAAGCTGAAGCTGGTGTGTATGATGTTTGATATGACCTGTCGCCCGACAGCGCCGGACCTGAAAGCGATTAAAAAGGTTCTGGTACTCCGTGATGACAATAAAATTGGCGATATGATTGTCTCGACCGGCCTGTTTGACCAACTGCATAGTGCAGGTCTCCGGGTGGATGTCGTGGCAGGCAATGCCAACGCATTTATTGCTGAGTCCCTGCCACAGGTTTCAGCGATATTTTTATACCCGCAGAAAATTCTGCAGATCCTGCAGACTGGCTGTCAATTACGCCGACAGAAATATGATTTAGTGATCGATTTCGGTGATTATTTATCACCGGTATATTACAGCTTTATCAGCCTGATCAATGCCCGTCATACACTTGGTTTTAATAAGCCTCAGTTCTGTCGTTATGACCTGAATGTCACTGATACGGCTATCGACCAGCACATCACCACCCGCTATAAAAAAGTATTAGCCATGCTCGGCCTGCCATCGGACACTTATCGTTATCAGTTACAGGTTCCGGACATTCCACGGCGTGAGGCAAACGCTTTTATACACTCACTGCCATCGGATGCGATCGTGGTGTTGAATCCTTTCGCCGCCAGCAAAGACCGGATGTTGTCACCGCAGCAGATCTCCGCTTTTACCCGGATGGTGAACCAAATCGCGCCTGAACTTCAGGTCATCGTCATTGGCCCGCCTGATTTACTGGCCGCCACAGAAATCCCTGTCACTGCGATAAAAAATCCCTGTGATTCTTTCTGGAGTGCGGTAGTTCTGGTTCAGCGTGCCAGACTGCTTATCTCCCCCGATACATCATGGGTGCATGTTGCCTGCGCTTACCAGACTCCGCTTATCGCTTTATATAAAAGTAAAATAATTGACGGGGGACTGATCAATAATAAAGTCTGGGCACCTGGCTTTCAGCCCTCAGTCCAGATCATCACTGATAAGAACAGTGTCGCCGACATAGAGCCACAGGCTATCGCCGGCGCACTGAAACAATATCTCAGACCTGCTGAGATTTCTGAACCTGTCCCCCGACAGCACACAGACAAGACAGTGTAATCATTAACCCGAAGAAAATCGTCTGTTCACGACTGATCAAGGGGACATCCGTCAGACCGTATCCCGCCAGGCACAGCAATGTCAGCAGTAATAGTGTATTCCTGCACTTTACTGCCTGATAAAACAGCGTCAGATAAAAAGCCCATAATACTGTCAGACCGATAATCCCTTGCTGACTCGCTGTTTCGATACTTTCATCATGTAAATGAACCATCGCATAGTCGAGAGCAGATTGATCTGTGCCATGCTGAGCGACATAAGTACTCATATACTGGTAACGCTGCTCTTTGCTCATACCCCATGGGTGGTGTTTAAATACCGCCAGTCCGACCTGCCACATTGCCAGACGGGTACCTAACGATGTTGCATCATTACCGTTACTTTGCCGGTAAACACTGAGATCGTTTTCCGTGGAATGCACCCGCTCAGAAATTTCCCCGCGGAATAAAAATACCAGGCAAGCCAACGTCAGCAAGGCTACTGACAGTACTTTTAACTTATGCCGTGAGTGTGAATTCACCAGCAGACACACCAGAAAAATAAGCGGATGCAATACAATGGCGGAACGGGTTCCTGTATGCAGGATTAACCAGTATGAACACAGAAAAATAATAAATGCCTGCAGATAACCCCGAACAGATCCCTGAGATAATACCAGAAAAGCCAGTGCCAGACTGATACAGGAGTACATATATGAGGCATCCGTTGAACGGGTATTATTGAATTCAATTCGGTCCATCCCGTGCCACACCTGGACAATACCAATCAGGGATGTCAGCAGAAATGCCAGCCAGAGCGTTGTTTTTATCAGTGACCGTTTTGCCGGGATTCGGTGACTGTTTTTCATCAGATACATCATAATCACTGCAGCGAAAAATAATCGTTTCCCTGCCTGCAAATAGGCGTTATACATATTTGCCACAGCCGCATCACCGTAAAAGATCAGAAACCAGAAAATTTTTACTAATGCCAGTAAAATCAGCATCAAAGAAATTATCCCCGGATAACGACGCAGATGTCTGATATCAACACATATGGCCACCAGTGCAATATAACCGGAAATAAAAAAACAGTTTCTGGCCAGCGCTGTATCCACCAGCGTCAAAACAACGGATGCGGCAGCCAGTAAAAAACAGATTACCGGAAAAAAATCATTGCGAAGACTTTTTTGCAGAGATAACGGAAAGCGAGAGGAAAGTGCGGTAAAAAAATTATTCATGTTGATTACGGTTACCTGCTCAGTCGGAGTAACGGGATGTCCGTGACAGATTTTCCTGACAGAGACTGTGGCTGATATTTTATACGGACAACCACAGGATAATCTTCAACAGCCTGTCAGAAAATCAGATAATTTTGTAACTAAAATGAGCACCGCAGCTAATACCGGCCCGTTATGGTTTCACCGGCGAATACTGCGAGGCGATTCAGCCTGCCGCGTTATATAAGACTGATAGTATTCGAACAGCGTCATTCCGGTCGTCCGGCTATGCAGCCAGCTGAATAATTGTTCAAGGTTAGCATAGAGGGCCTCAATATCTGCTGCGGTTTTAAAGGTCGGACTACCGCCTGGCATAAACTCGGAAGAGTGCAGCATAAACTCGACATAATCGCTACCAGCCGCCAGATTCCTCTCAACCACCCGTTTCATCGCCGGTAAATTATCACGTGAAGGTCGCAGCCAATACACCGACGGTGAACGGTGCCTGCCTCGTAATTTATCCACTCCCTGTTTCAGATGGGTAACCATCGGAGAATGTTTATAGTCTGTGCTCATCGGAACTTCCAGCAGTCCGTGGCTGCCTGGCCTGGAGATATCTTCCGGATCAATAAAATAAGCCTGCCGCGGAAAATGCGTATAATCGGTACCACCGTTACCCTGTGGCGCACCGGAATTAAATGCCCAGTTCACCCGCGGGGTCACCGAACAGTCAACACAGTAACCAAGTTTACTGAGGATCGCCGCATAGCGTTCGTCAAATGCCCAGCGGCCGGCACGATGACTACGCATTGGTGTCTGGAAAGATTCTTCCAGTAATTCGGTCATAAACCGGACTTTCGCGATTAACTGATCATCAGGATATTCGATCAGGTAAGGCTGCCACTTCCAGTCATCATCGGTCAGAGGGTATTCCGGCGGGCTGTTCCAGGCATGTAAGTGCATACCCACCTCACCCTGCTGTCGGGTAATAACGTCTCTGGCAAATTCGACATAAGCCGGATCCCTCGCCATCTCATAGTTCGTCAGCCATGTAGGTTTAAACTGATACTTTTCGCACAACGCCTGAAAACGTGGCAAAAAACGGGTGTTTTCTGTAGCGATATTGCGGTGATTTTGCCAAAGGTTGTCACCTTCAGTATCGATTGTGATAAGAAAAGCCGGTTTGGTCATAGGTTATCTCTGATGTTTACCTGAAGGTTTTTCTGTTATTTTTACATATATTCGCAAGAGCGCCGACCCGAATCGGCTATCAGCATTACACTCTCAGCCCGTTTGTTATCTCTGTACGTTTTCTTATCAGAAGGATATCTGTAGTGTCACAACGTCATATCGCGATGATTATTGATGGCCTGCCCGGCGGCGGTGCTGAAAAAGTCGTATTAACACTCGCCCGCGGATTGCTGGGGCTGGGACACCGGGTTTCCCTGCTTTCGTTACGTGAAGTATGTGATTATACACTACCTGAGGGGATTGATTATCGGGTGATTACCGACAGCTCCCGCGCCCCCTGGCGTAAGCTCACCGAACTTTCCCGTCGCGCGGCGGCACTCGATAATGCATTCCGCCAACTGACTACCAGTGCTGGTCAGGCAGACCTGGTTATCTCTCATTTACATAAAACTGACCGTATTGTACGCCGTAGTAAAGTCATTGATCCGCAAAAAACCTGGTTCTGCCTGCATGGAGTTTTCTCCAGTGCTTATCTTGGTCACCGTACCGGTTTTTCCCGCTGGTTAAAGGCAAAAAAAATTCACCGGGTTTACCAGAAACGCAATATCGTTGGTGTGTCACAGTATGTTGTCGAAGACCTCTGTCATCAATTTTCGGTAACGCCAAAAAGACAGGACGTTATCGCTAACCCTTTTGATTTTGAAGATATTTTGCGGTCTGCAGCCGCGCCAGTCCCGTTACCGGAAAAAAGTTTCCTGCTGCATGTCGGCCGTTTTCATACCGTAAAACGCCATGACCGCCTGCTAAAAGCCTACGCCTTAAGCGGTCTGCAATGGCCCCTGGTGCTACTGGGTGAAGGTTCTCCTGAACGTATGCAGCAATTAAAAAATCTGGCGCAGGAACTCGGCATCCACGACAGGGTGATATTCCGGGGATTTCAAAGTAATCCGTATTGTTGGATAAAAAACGCCCGGATGCTGATTCTGAGTTCCGACAGTGAGGGATTTGGTAATGTACTGGCAGAAGCATTGATTTGCGGAACCCAGGTCGTCAGTACCCGTTGTCCGGGCGGGCCGGCAGAAATATTAACCGGGGCATTGTCTGCAGGTCTGGCTGATCTGACAGCAGAATCATTAGCCGAAAAAATCAGACAAACAGATAATCACCCGGTGACAATAACGCCTGATGCCCTGAAAAATTATCAGCTGAATACTGTTTGTCAGCATTACCTCGGACTGATACCCGGTTAATGCTTCAGCTTTTGTCCTGTGGCTGGTGAGTCTCTTTCATCCTGACCAGCATCCCGAAAACATCCTCAACAGGTATCGCTCTCAGTGGTTCCTGTTGATCGGTCACCCGGGGATCCTCCATCGGTAAATAGATATAACGATGTAAGTGCTTATCCTGATAGGGGCCACTGCTGTGCGGAGACTCACTGACAAACAAACTCAGGGTCGGTGTTTTAAGTGCGAGCGCCAGATGTAAAGGACCGGTATCCCCGGTCACCAGGATATCCATTGAAGAGATAATCCCTAACAGCTCCGGTAAACTGGTTTTTCCTACATAACTGGTTATCGCCGTTTTAACGTCGGGGCTGGCGCAGGCGAATACTTCCTCCGCCAGAGAAACTTCAGCCGGTGACCCAATCAGGACAATCTCAGTGCCCGGGTATTGATGAACAATCCGCTCAGCCAGTCCGGCAAAATACTGCGGCGGCCAGCAGCGAATTTTTGTTGATGCTCCCAGCTGAAAACCAACGCGATATATCCCGGCATCTTTTGCCTGAGGGGTATAGTCGCAGGGCACCGCCATATCCACATTGTCGGTGTTACATCCCAGGGCTGACACCAGCTGCATTTTCCGGTTAATAATATGCCCCGGACACTGGTCAAGCCCGAATGTCAGCCAGCGGGATAGCCTGCCAATATCTTTACCGTAATTATCCCGAACCAGATACCGGCAACCACTCATCGCAGCGCTCAGGACATCATAAGGCAGGTGAGAGTGCAGCATTATCGCCATTTCCGGAGCAAATACTTTTGCGCGGCGGGCAAATTCGGTGACTGTGCTGAATTTGTTATTCCAGAACAACACATCATCGCAGAAGTCACGGCGGGTAAGTAATTGCTTATATTTCGGATGGGCGACCAGAACAATATGGGCCTGCGGATAACGCTGACGGATAGCCCTCAGTGCCGGCGAATTAAACATATAATCCCCCAGTGCGGTCGTGGAATACACCAGAATACTGTTGAATGTCCGTTGTGCCAGCTGACGTCTTTTTTCGTCAGTGCCCAGGGAATGACGATGGAAAAGACTCAGCCAGAGATCCACCAGACCAATCTTCTTCTTCTTACTCTCTCTCATGTTTAACTAGCTTGATCCTGTTAGTGTGAAGTAAGTGCATACGCTCTGATAATTCAAATAAAAGCGGTGCTTTCGCCCCTTTTATGATTATTCCCGGGATTGTTCACGCTTAGCTGACGTGATTAACGTTCGCGCATGCAGGGCCGTCATTTCTGTTTGCTGAAATATTCGGGACAATAGTACCACCAGTGATGAACTGACTGACGGTATGTTTTGTGCGTGCGAAATCATTTTGATTGCCTGCCTGAGTACCGGTAGCAAAAACGACTTATAACAACCTCATATTCAGAATTTTTCAGATAACGCTGCGCCGGAAGAATATTGATGATGATCGGCAATATTCATGGCCGGTAACAGGATTTCATCCCGGCCGTCATATTTATTTGTTACAGTGTGGCTGAAGCGGATCCGGTTTATCATTGCGCTGATAATAAGTCTTCATCCTGCCGGGCGATGCATACCAATGAGAGGAAAAACTCCGGGCGGATATAGCACGGGCACCAATAGCCGTTATTTTCATCAGCCAGATAGCCTGGCCTGCGTTTTTAAATTTAACATAAGTGACAGGTATGAGTCATACGCCAGTATCAGCCTTATCCCCGAAGAGAATACTTATCATTAAATTACGTCATCACGGTGACATGCTGTTAATTACTCCGGTAATAGAATCGCTGCATAAGAATCACCCTAAGGCAGAAATAGATGTTCTGCTGTATAAAGAAACAGAGGCCATGCTGGTAAATAATCCGTTGATCTCAAATTGTTTTTTTATAGACAGACGCTGGAAAAAACAAGGTACGCTACGCCATATTGGCCATGAATGGCGGCTACTGCGTACACTCAGATCCCGGCATTATGATCTGGTGATCAATCTTGCAGACCAGTGGCGTAGTGCCCTGCTCACCCGTTTCACCGCTGCCAGACAACGCCTCGGGTTTGCTTTCCCGAAGCGCGAGGGGGTGCTGTGGCGTCATTGTCATACGCAGCTGGTCCCGATCACTGACCATCAGGAGTTACATACGGTTGAGCAAAATCTTTCACTGCTGGCCCCTCTGAATCTGGCACAAATCAGTACCAAAGCCACCATGCATTATCTTGCCTCCGACAGGGAATATATTCAGCAATGCCTGCGACAACAACATGCCGGCGGACGATATATTGTGGTACATCCGACCTCCAGATGGTTCTTTAAATGCTGGCCGGAAGAAAAAATGGCCAGTCTTATCACCCGGCTGGCAGCGGAGGGCACTACCGTCGTATTAACCTCTGGCCCTGATGATGCTGAAATGGAAATGGTCAGCCGGATACTCTCTATGAGCCGGGGCGAAAATATTATCTCCCTGGCAGGGAAAATGACACTGCCACAACTGGCTGCACTGATTGATCATGCAGCATTGTTCATTGGTGTCGATTCAGTGCCTATGCATATGGCCGCCGCATTAAACACCCCCTATGTGGCTCTGTTTGGTCCGTCAAAACTGACACTCTGGCATCCATGGGAAGGTGAAGGTGTCACACTGTGGGCCGGAGATTTTGGCCCGCTACCGGACCCTGATGAAATTAACACTGCTACTTCAGAACGTTACCTGGATTTAATTCCTGTTCAGGCCGTTCTTACTCCGGCACAGGAACTGCTGAAATGAAAAAAATACGACTGGCAATTGTCCGTCAGAAATACCGGCCGGATGGCGGCGCTGAACGTTTTGTCTCACGGGCACTGGAAGCCCTGAACCATAAAGCGATGGAACTGAATGTCATCACCCGTCAATGGCAGGGCGATACACATCCCGACTGGCATATTCATATCTGTAACCCGATGAAATGGGGACGTATCAGCCGCGAACGGGGATTCGCCAGAGCAGCCCGGAAGCTGTGGCAGCAGCAGGGGTTTGATATTGTTCAAAGCCATGAGCGTATTGCGGGCTGTGATATCTATCGTGCCGGCGACGGAGTTCATAGGCGCTGGCTGTTGCAACGCTCGCGCATTCTGTCTGGCTGGAAGCAGCGCCGGTTATTTACCGACAGCTACCACCGCTATGTTATGCAGGCAGAATATGAGATGTATACCTCGCCGCACCTGAAAGCCGTCATCTGCAATGCCGAAATGGTGAAACGCGAAATTATTGAAGATTTCGCCGTCCCCGCCGAAAAAATACATGTTATTTATAATGCGATCGACCATCAGAAGTTCTGCCCTGCAGAGGCATCACAGAGACAGGTACTGCGTCAGCAGCACGGTATTCCACAGGATGCCCACTGCCTGATTTTTGTCGGATCGGGATTTGAAAGGAAAGGACTGAAAGCCGCCATCGAAGCTATTTCAGGCACTGACAGTCATTTACTGGTCATTGGCCGGGATAAAACTGAGCAGCGTTATCATCAGCTGGCACAACATCTCGGATGCGGGCAACGGATCCATTTCGCGGGAATGCAGCCACAGACATTACCTTTTTACCAGCTGGCCGACGGTTTATTACTCCCGACACTGTATGATCCGTTCCCGAATGTTATTTTAGAAGCGATGGCCTGCGGGCTGCCGGTCATTACCAGCACGCATTGCGGGGGCGCGGAATTTATCCGTCACGGTGACAATGGATTCGTCACCGATGCGCTGGATATACCGGCCCTGACTGAGGCAATAAAACAATTGCCTGCCAGCGGCCCGGATTCACCGATGGGTAAGCAGGCAAGGGAAACTATCCTGCCATACACACCGGCCCACTTGTCGGAGCAGCTATTCTCTCTCTACGAACAATTACTCTCAGCTGAGTAACGTTAACCGCGGCAAAGCATTATCCGGCTTACCGTTCCCCCGGGTACAGGCTACCGGGGGTATCCGCCCTTCACGTACCTAATCCACGCCATTTATGCTACTATTGCCGCAAAATTCCAAGCCGATATTCACATAATGCTGTTGCGTGTATACCAGACACTTCTTTACCTGATTCAGCCCGTTATCTGGGTTCGATTACTTCTCCGCAGTCGTAAAGCGCCGGCGTACCGTAAACGCTGGGCGGAACGTTATGGATTTTGTGCAGGCAAAGTCAGACCGGAGGGGATCGTATTACACTCAGTTTCTGTCGGGGAAACACTGGCAGCGGTGCCGCTGGTCAGGGCATTACGTTACCGTTACCCGTCGTTACCGATTACCGTAACCACCATGACACCCACGGGCTCAGAGCGTGCCAAATCGGCATTTGGTAATGATGTTGACCATGTCTATTTACCTTATGATTTACCCGGCGCAACTCACCGCTTCCTCGATACCGTACGGCCACGCATGATGATTATCATGGAAACCGAATTATGGCCCGGGCTGATCCATATCCTGCATCAGCGAAATATTCCTTTAGTGATTGCCAATGCCCGCCTTTCTGAACGTTCATTTCGTGGTTATAAAAAACTCGGCACGTTTATGCAGCACCTGCTGCAGAGTATCAGTCTGATCGCCGCACAAAATACCGGAGACGGTGAACGTTTCGTCGCGCTGGGGTTAAAGCGCAACCATTTAGCCGTTACCGGCAGCCTGAAGTTTGATATTTCCGTTACCCCGGAACTGGCGGCTAAAGCAGTCACTCTGCGCAGCCAGTGGGCACCCCACCGTCCGGTATGGATAGCCACCAGTACCCATGACGGGGAAGAAAGTATCATTCTGGACAGTCACCGCCAGCTACTGAATCAGTTTCCGGACCTGCTACTGATTCTGGTACCCCGCCATCCGGAGCGTTTTTCGGATGCTAAAGCACTGACACAAAAAGCCGGCTTTAGTTATATCACCCGTAGTAGCGGCCAGGTGCCTTCCGCCACAACTCAGGTTGTGATTGGCGACACCATGGGTGAACTGATGCTGCTATATGGGATCGCAGATCTGGCTTTTGTCGGCGGGAGCCTGACAGAGCGTGGCGGACATAATCCTCTGGAACCTGCCGCTCATGCTTTGCCGGTCCTGATGGGGCCCCATACCTGGAATTTTAAAGATATCTGCAGCAAGCTTGAAGAGGCACAAGGTCTGATCACCGTGACTGACAGTAAGTCACTGACCAAAGAAGTCAGTATCCTGCTTCAGGATGATGACTATCGCCGTTACTATGGGCATCATGCGGTAGAAGTGCTGCGTCAGAACCAGGGGGCATTACAACGGCTGCTGGAGTTACTTGAACCTTATCTTCCGCCACGGACACACTGATGAGTACACGCCAGAAACTTTCGGTGGTAATGATCACCAAAAATGAAGCAGAGTTACTTCCTGACTGCCTGCAATCTGTAAACTGGGCCGATGAAATCATCGTCCTCGACTCTGGCAGTTCAGACCAGACCTGTGATATTGCCCGTCAGGCTGGCGCAAAAGTGTTCCACAGTGGCCAGTGGCCGGGCTACGGCCTGCAACGTCAGCACGCTCAGCAATATGCCTCCGGCGATATGATACTGATGATTGATGCTGATGAAAGGGTAACCCCGGCGCTCAGACAATCTATCGAGGCAATCCTGCATCAGCCGGCTGCCACTGATACTGTCTACAGTATTGCCCGCAGTAACTGGTTTCTGGGCCGTTTTATGCGCCATAGCGGCTGGTACCCGGACCGGGTGACACGCTTATATCCGGCACATTTTGTCTATAACGATAATCTGGTTCACGAATCTCTGGAGCACTCCGCCGCCAGGGTTGTTCATCTGTCAGGAGACCTGCAGCATTTAACCTGCAGAGATCTGCATCATTTCCAGCAAAAACAGCTCGCCTATGCCAATGCCTGGGCGACCCAGCGTTTCAGACAGGGGCGCCCCTGCAGTTTATTTTCTGTCTATAGTCATACGGCAGCAGCATGGCTGAAAACAGCAGTACTCAGGGCTGGCTTGCTGGATGGCAGCCAGGGATGGGTGCTGGCAATGGTGAATGCCCAGTATACGTTTAATAAATACGCCATACTCTGGGCATTGCATAAAACTACATCACCAGGGGAACAATAATATGACAACCCGGGCCATTTACCCTGGCACATTTGATCCACTGACTTTAGGGCACCTGGACATTGTTACCCGGGCAGGCCGTTTATTTGACCATGTGATACTGGCCATTGCCCGGAATAATACCAAACAACCGATGTTCAGCCTGCAGGAACGCATCGCACTGGCCCGGCAGGCCACTGCACACCTGGAGAATGTGGATGTCATGGGATTTGGCGATCTGATGGTCAATTTTGCCCGCCAGCAACAGGCAAATGTATTAATCCGTGGTGTCCGTTCGGTCTCTGACTTTGATTATGAACGGCAGCTGGCACAAATGAACAATCAGTTACTGCCGGGTCTTGAAAGTATTTTTATGATCCCGGCAGAAGCATATACCTTTGTTTCATCATCGCTGGTAAAAGAAGTTGCCCGCCATGGCGGAGATATCTCCGGATTTGTGACCGGTCCGGTGCATCAGGCGCTGCTTGAAAAATTAGCGTCCTGATCCCCTGCTACCGATTATTTCTGACATTGCGGGCACCAGTAAGTACTGCGTTGCCCGTGCCTGCCACTATTGATCGCCGTTCCGCAGTGCAGGCAAGGCGATCCGGCCCGTCCGTAGACCTGTAATTGCTGGGCGAAATAACCAGGCTTACCATCGCTTTGCAGAAAGTCGCGTAATGTAGTTCCGCCCTGTTCAATCGAACGGTGCAGCACCTGCTTGATCGAATCCACCAGCACCTGAGCTTCATCTTCAGTCAGGTCACAGGCAGGCCTGCCAGGCAGAATACCGGCACTGAATAATGCTTCGCTGGCATAAATATTACCGACACCTACCACCAGCTTGTTATCCATCAGCCATTGTTTGATAGCAATGCGCTTACGTTGTGATTTCTCCAGAAGCCAGCCAGCGGAGAAAGCCTCACTCAGCGGTTCAGGGCCGAGATGAGATAACACCCGACTGGCAGCCAAATCCGGCGCCCACAGCCAGGCACCAAAGCGTCTGGGATCGGTATACCGCAGTACTTTTCCGTTACTCATCACCAAATCAACATGATCATGTTTTTCCGGGGGGTGTTCTTCGGTAAGCACTCTCAGACTGCCCGACATCCCCAGGTGAATGATAATCCATCCCTCCGGTAATTCTATCAGCAAGTACTTAGCCCGGCGCTGTACACTCAGTACCGGTTGATCACTCAGAGATAAGATTTCCGGCGATACCGGCCAGCGTAATCGTGTATTGCGTACAACAGCATGTAATACTGTCGCGCCCACCAGGTGGGGTTCAATACCCCGGCGGCTGGTTTCTACTTCAGGTAATTCAGGCATCACAGCTCCTTATTCCGGGTTATTGCCTGGCAGGTCCTGGAAAACAAAAAACCCGGCCGGAGCCGGGTTTTTTCAGAATACTAAAATTACTTAATTTTAGCTTCTTTGTATACTACGTGCTGACGAACAACCGGGTCGAACTTTTTCAGTTCCAGTTTTTCCGGTTTAGTACGTTTGTTCTTCGTAGTGGTATAGAAGTGACCTGTACCAGCAGAAGAAACCAGCTTGATCTTCTCACGAATACCTTTAGCCATGATTTAGTTCCTTAGTACTTCTCACCGCGGGCACGCATATCTGTTAATACAGAATCGATGCCCTTTTTATCAATAACACGCATACCTTTAGCAGATACACGCAGGGTAACAAAACGCTTTTCGCTCTCAACCCAAAAACGGTGTGAGTGCAGGTTAGGCAGGAAACGGCGTTTCGTCGCGTTCATTGCGTGGGAACGGTTGTTTCCGCTCACCGGGCGCTTGCCAGTTACTTGGCAGACTCGTGACATGTCATATCTCCAAAAATCAAATCAGCTCGAGCTTTGTACTTAGGTTCTGGCCGCCTCGTCAGGCTTTTAACCCATCCAGGCGAGTTCTATGTGAACCCGCTGAGCAGGCCTAAACGCCAAACCCGAGATTCTCAAAGGTGGCGTAGTATACGCTCTGCGGGTCAAACGCTCAAGTCCCGAACAGATAAAGATCTCCCGGGATCGGCTAAAAAATGATTATTTTTACCCGGAGACGCTGCTGACAGGCTGATTTTCATACTATAACCAGCCACGCTCAGCAAAAGAGACATACTGTCCCTTGCCGATGACCAGATGATCTAACAGTCGTATGTTCAGTAACATACAGACCTTTGCTATTTGTCCGGTCACTTCTCTGTCTGCCTGGCTTGGTTCAGCCAGACCTGACGGGTGATTATGTGCCAGAATTAATGCCGCCGCATTACTTTTGAGCGCTTCCCTGGCAATTTCTCTGGGATGTACCTCCACCGAGTTTACCGAGCCGGAAAACATTTTTTGTACCGAGATCACCCGATGCTGGTTATCGAGGAAGATGACGATAAACACTTCACGCGGCTGGTGTGCCAGCTGACTGGTCAGATAGTCATAAGTAATCCCCGGATTTTCCAGCAAGTTACCGGACTCCAGCTGTGCCTGGAAAAACCGTTTTCCAAGCTCGGCAACGGCACGGATCTGCGTCATTTTTGCTTTACCGATACCAGGAATGGCCAGATAATCGTCGTTACCGGCGGTCATCAGGCCATATAAAGAGCCAAACTGCTTAAGCAGTGTTTCGGACAAGGCCATCACCCCGCGACCGGCCAGACCGGTTCGGAGAAATATTGCCAGTAGCTCAATATCGGTGAGCATTTCGGCACCGTGCCTGATTAATTTTTCTCTGGGTCGTAACTGTTCCATCATCGCTTTCTCCCTGAACAAAGCACAGTGTGACAGCCCCGGCCTCATCACACTACTGACGTAACTGTGACCTTCAGTCTCCATCACAGCCCTGCGACGCTCCCCCCGTAACTTACCATCCGGTTAATGATTCTCCGCACATCTCCGGAGAATGATCATACTGAATACCCCCCGCCCCTGCAGTGACCGTTTTGCCTGACGATGATTATGATAAAATACCGACACGGGGCCTGCTTTCAGGGTGCCAGACTCAAACAATGAGGCATAAATAATGGAATTAGCGGGTAAAAAAATTCTTCTGGGCGTCAGTGGTGGTATTGCAGCTTATAAGACTCCTGAACTGGTTCGCCGTCTGCGGGATCGTGGTGCGGATGTCAGAGTCATGATGACCGATGCGGCCAGAGAATTTATCACACCACTAAGCCTGCAAGCTGTTAGCGGCCACCCTGTGTTTAGTCACCTACTGGACCCGGCAGCAGAAGCCGCCATGGGACATATTGAACTGGCGAAATGGGCCGACCTGGTGATTATTGCTCCGGCAACTGCCGATATCATTGCCCGGATCAGCCACGGAATGGCGAATGACCTGGTGACCACCGCCTGTCTGGCAACAGCATCACCCGTGGCCATCGTACCGGCAATGAATCAGCAAATGTATCGCTCACCCATAACACAGGAAAATATCCGTAAACTTGAAACCTGTGGCATGGTTGTGTGGGGACCCGACAGCGGCAGCCAGGCCTGTGGTGATATAGGCCCGGGAAGAATGCTTGACCCGGCAGACATCGTTAGCCATGCTATCCGTCAGACAATATCTGTCACAGACCTGCAACATCTGAAAATTATGATCACGGCAGGCCCGACACGGGAACCACTGGATCCGGTGCGTTATCTCACCAATCATAGCTCAGGTAAAATGGGTTTTGCGATTGCAGAAGCAGCAATCAGCCGTGGTGCCTCTGTTACCCTGGTGGCAGGGCCGGTATCATTACCCACCCCGGCAGGGGTTAAACGCATTGACGTCAGCACCGCACTTGAAATGCAACAGGCGGTAATGTCTGCTGTCTGTGAGCAGCATATTTTTATCAGCAGTGCAGCGGTTGCAGATTACCGTGCAACCACTATCGCCAGTGAGAAAATAAAAAAACAGGGCTCTGCGGATGATTCACTGACTCTTCAGTTAGTCAAAAATCCGGATATTGTCGCCGGCGTTGCGGCGCTGACAGAAAACCGTCCCTATGTCGTCGGATTTGCCGCCGAAACCCGTAATGTGGAAGAATACGCCCGGCAGAAAAGAAAACGAAAACAGCTGGATTTAATTTGCGCAAATGATGTATCGCAAGCCGGACAAGGCTTTAACAGCGATAATAATGCGCTTCACCTTTTCTGGCAGGAAGGAGATAAAGTGTTACCACTTAGTGCGAAACCACTCCTTGGCCAGCAATTATTAGACGAGATAGTCCGCCTTTATGATGAAAAAAATCGACATTAAAATCCTTGACCCGCGGGTCGGAAAAGAGTTTCCGTTACCGGCATACGCTACGGCTGGATCAGCCGGGCTGGACTTACGTGCCTGTATTGATGAACCGCTGGTTATTGCTGCGGGTGAAACCCGTCTTATCCCGACCGGCCTGGCCATTTATATTGCCGATCCGCAACTGGCTGCGGTTATTTTACCGCGCTCAGGCCTGGGCCATAAACATGGCATCGTTCTGGGTAACCTTGTCGGGCTGATTGATTCTGATTACCAGGGACCACTGATGGTATCCGTCTGGAACCGCAGCGAACAATCTTTTACCATTCAGCCCGGGGACCGCATGGCACAGTTAGTTTTTGTTCCTGTGGTTCAGGCTGAATTTAATCTGGTCGAGGAATTCACCACCACAGAGCGTGGTGAAGGCGGCTTTGGCCATTCCGGCCGCCAGTAATCAGTCAGCATCAATTTCTGTATCTTTCATCTTCCGGCCTTTCGCGATATGACGATAAGGCCGGCACTTTTGTGCTCATACGGTTAACGGCCGGGATAATGCCGCCTAACCTTGCTCCGCTGCCGGTGTCAGTGGATCTGTACAGCATTTTAGGGTGATTTTCAGGGGTCTTTAAGGTCATGGCAGAAAAAAAGAACGCGAAACGGAATCGTCGTGAAGAAATTTTGCAGGCATTAGCACAAATGCTCGAATCAGGTGATGGCAGTCAGCGTATCACTACCGCCAAACTGGCCGCGAATGTCGGGGTATCGGAAGCAGCACTGTATCGCCATTTCCCCAGCAAAACTAAAATGTTTGACAGTCTGATTGAGTTTATTGAAGACAGTCTGATTACCCGTATCAATCTTATTCTGAATGACGAAAAAGAGACACAGGCACGGTTAAGACTGATCGTACAACTGATTCTGGGATTTGGTGAGCGTAATCCGGGCCTGACACGTATTCTGACCGGGCATGCGCTGATGTTTGAACAAGACCGTTTGCAGGACCGCATCAACCAGTTGTTTGAAAGAATTGAAGTACAACTCCGGCTGGTCATGCGTGAGAAAAAGCTGCGTGAGGGTGAAGGGTTCAGGACCGATGAAACCTTACTGGCCGGACAGATTCTGGCATTTTGTGAAGGTCTTCTTTCACGCTATGTCCGTTCTGAATTCCGTTTCCGGCCAACAGCTGATTTCGAGGTTCGCTGGCCCTTACTGGCACTGCAACTGCAGTAAAAAAGCGGGCTGATGCCCGCTATGCTGTATGACTGTCAGATACCATATTGCTTCTGATACGCCCGGACGGAAGCCAGGTGGTTTGCCATTTCCGGCTTCTCTTCCAGATAACTGATCAAATCTTTCAGAGTAATAATAGAAATTACCCGGCACTGATAATCGCGTTCAACTTCCTGAATCGCGGATATCTCACCCTGACCACGTTCCTGCCGGTCCAGAGAAATTAAGACTCCGGCCAGTGTCGCCTGGTTCGCTGCGATAATCTCCATGGATTCGCGGATAGCGGTGCCGGCAGTGATCACGTCATCCACCAGCATAATACGTCCCTGTAACGGGCTGCCAACCAGCAGCCCGCCTTCGCCGTGATCTTTCGCTTCTTTACGGTTAAAGCAGTAAGGTACATCCCTGTCATGATGGTCTGCCAGTGCTACGGCCGTCGTAGTGGCGATCGGGATCCCTTTATAAGCAGGACCAAACACCAGGTCAAAATCAATCTCTGAATCAGTCAGAGCCTGAGCATAAAAGCGGCCAAGGAGAGCCAAATCGCGTCCGGTATTAAACAGACCTGCATTAAAAAAATAAGGGCTCTTACGGCCGGATTTCAGCGTAAATTCGCCAAACTTCAGAACCTGTTTATTTAATGCAAATTCAATAAACTGACGCTGCCAGGGTTTCATCTTTTTTTATTCCTCACATAAAAAAGCGACCCTTAGGTCGCCTGGTAAATCAATTAGCTAACGCAGTCTTCTGCGCATCAATCAGAGTATCAATACCACCGCGCGCCAGGGCCAGCAGGCTCAGTAACTCTTCATGGCTGAACGGTTCACCTTCTGCCGTCCCTTGCACTTCTATCATTCTGCCGTCTTCCATCATGACAACATTCATATCCGTATCCGCAGCAGAGTCTTCTGTATATTCCAGATCACAGACCGCTTCACCATTCACAATACCGACAGAAATGGCAGCAACCATTCCCTTCATCGGACTGCTTTTCAGTTTTCCTGCCGCGACCAGTGAATTCAGAGCGTCCGCCAGCGCAACACAGGCGCCGGTAATAGATGCGGTACGGGTACCGCCGTCTGCCTGTATCACATCACAATCGAGGGTAATGGTGTATTCACCTAATGCCTGAAGATCAACCGCGGCACGTAATGAACGGGCAATCAGTCGCTGTATTTCCAGGGTGCGGCCACCCTGTTTACCTTTCGCCGCCTCTCTGGCCATACGGCTATGGGTAGAGCGTGGCAACATACCATATTCTGCAGTGACCCATCCCTGGCCTTTGCCTTTCAGAAAACGCGGTACGCTTTCTTCGATAGTGGCAGTACAAAGTACTTTAGTTTCACCAAATTCAACCAGAACAGACCCTTCAGCGTGTCTGGTATAATGGCGTGTCAGGGTTACTGGGCGCACCTGTTGCGCGCTACGGCCTGCTGGACGCATGATCTTTCTCCGGGCTGCTATTAACTGGCTGCGCATTATACGGATTTCACTACCGAATGCCTATTTTCCGCTGATCAGTCCAGCGTTTTACGATAACTCTTTACGCCAATAAAAATAACCAGTGCCCCGAGAACGGCCAGAGGAATCAGCTCCGGTAACAGTTCAGATACCCCGTACCCTTTTAACATGACGGCTTTAATTAAACGAATAAAATAGGTCAGGGGTAAACAGGACCCGATCATCTGAGCCCATACGGGCATACTGATAAACGGGCTGATAAATCCGGAGAGCATGACTGAAGGGATAAAGTAAAAAGAAGAGATTTGCAGTGCCTGAAGCTGACTTTTAGCGATACTGGAAATGGTAATGCCGATACACAGGCAGAGGAAGATATAGATAATTAACACCATGAAAAGTAAATAAAAACTCCCCACCAGCGGGATACTGAACAGATATACAGCAAACATCAGAATCATTAACGACTGAAAAACCCCGATCAGGACATACGGGGTAATTTTTCCGAGGAATACCTCAAGGCCCGTCACCGGAGAGATTAATAAATTTTCCATCGCACCGCTTTCGCGCTCGCGGGTTATTGCCAGGGCGGTCATCAGGATCAGAGTGGTGCTCAGAATGGAACCGATAATCCCCGGGATGGTGTTATATCTGGTAATCCCTTCCGGATTAAACATCCGGTGAACAACTAATTCAAAACTTCCCTCTTCAGTCACCGGACGCAGAGTCTCAGGAAGGTCACGATCAAACATAGATTCAGACACCTGCTCAAGGGCACTCAGCGCATTACCTATGGTCAGCGGATCTATCGCATCGCCCTGCACCAGTAACTGTGGTTTCTCTCCGCGCAGAATTTTTTGGGTGAAACCTTCAGGAATAGTGACCATAAACAGTACCTCTCCCCGCACAAATGCATCACGGGCAGCCTCCGCGGAGGCATAACGCTGAAAAGAAAAGTAATCTGTATTCTGCACACTGCTGACAAATACCTGACTCAACTGTCCGCGATCATAATTCAGTAATGCTGATGGGATCCGGTGTGGGTCCATATTAACTGCATACCCCAGAATAATAAGCTGAAGTAACGGAGTCAGAAAAATCATCGCCAGACTGATCCTGTCACGGCGCAACTCATGTAACTCTTTGATTACCATCGCCATCCAGCGTATAAAAGAGAATCGTATCAGTCTGTTATTCATTATCAGATTTCATCAGGTGTGAAAATGCATCTTCAAGGGTGGTCTCCGCAGGGGTAATCGTATAATGGTCAGGGACCTGTTCAGTGAGAACACGCCGCAGCTCCCTTGGGTTCCCTGCCGTCACATTCAGTGTATTTCCGAATATCACGGTCTGCTCAATTTCCGGACAGCTGCGTAGTCTGGCTTCCAGGGTACTGAGCCCCGGCCCGGAAATACCGACGGTGATCAGATTCTGTGCAGTAATAATGGATTGTGCGGTTCCGCTGGCTAATAACTTGCCGTAAGACAGGTAAGCCAGTCGGTGGCAGCGTTCTGCTTCGTCCATATAGTGAGTACTGACCAGAACAGATATTCCCTGATCAGATAGTTGATGCAAGGTATGCCAGAAATCCCTGCGGGCTTTGGGGTCGACCCCGGCAGTGGGTTCATCCAGAAACAACACATCAGGCTGATGGATCAGACAAGCCGCCAGTGCCAGCCGCTGTTTCCAGCCTCCTGATAACCGTTTTGCCTGCTGATGCTGTCGTGATAATAACCCCATCTCTGACAGAGTACGCTCAGTACACTCTCTGACAGGCGTTATATTGTGCAGCCTGGCAATAAATAAAAGATTTTCCCGAATCGTCAGCTCTCCCCACATCGAGAAATGCTGGGTCATATAACCGATTCTTTTTTTTATTTCGTCACGCTCAGTAAAAATATTATGTCCCAGACAATGACCCGTCCCTGAATCCGGAGTGATCAGACCACACATCATGCGGATGGAGGTAGTCTTACCGCTGCCATTGGGGCCCAGAAAGCCATAGATTTCACCTTTCGCAACCCGCAAAGAGAAATCTTTAACCGCATGATGCTGACCGAAATGCTTATTCAGCCCGGCGACATTAATACACCAGTTACTCATCGGGGAGGATCTCCACCTGAAATGGCTGTCCCACTTTTATCTGACCGCCATTATCTCCGCCCTCAGGTACCGCCTCAGCCATATAGAGTAAGGTTTCCCTGCGGGAAGTACTGTAAATTACCGGCGGGGTATATTCAGCACGCGGACTGATATAACGTAACCGGCCGCTGAATGCTCCGGAACAGCCATCACAACGCAAACTGACTTTCATCCCGGTATGTATCTGACCCAGTTGTTTTTCAGGAATATAAAAGCGTATTTTAATATTTCCGGCAGGCAGCAGGCTGATCACCGGCCGCCCGGCGGTGGCCCGCTCCCCGGGCAGGTACAGTGTGTCATAGACGACGCCGCTCTGTGGCGCAGTCAGAGTGCTTTGCCCGATATCCCAGCGGGCTTTATCTCTTTTCAGCTTTGCGGATTCCACCCTCAGTTGCTGATTAGTAATTTGCGCCTGCCTCGCCGGCAACTGCCTTGCTTCCAGCTGATATTCTGACTCCCTGACACTGGCCTGCTTCTGACGATAATCATCATTAGCTTTCTGCCATTCTTCGGCAGAGATCATCTGAGAGGCATACAGCTTCTGATAGCGCCTCAACTGACTCTGAGCACGGTTTCTGGCGGACACTGCCCGTTCCAGTTGCGCCCGGACAACATTCAGTTCCGCGGGCCTTGCTCCCGAGGTTAAATCTGTCAGCAGCGCTTCTTCTGCCAGATAATTCTGCTCAGCAATACGCAGCGTATTTTCGGCAGTATAGGTTTCCATTTTAACTAACGGCTGGCCCTCACTGACCCTCTGCCCCTTTTTCACGCACAGTTTCTCAATTTTCTCGGTCGAAAAGTAAGAGAGGTAAATAAAATCACCATAAGAGTAACCGGAAAAATTTAATGTTTCCGGCACACGGCAACCAATAAGATTAAACACAACAATAGTAATAAAAAGAGGGCGGACACGCTTATTCATGATACTTAATCTCAAATTATTAACCTGCCTTTGATCTGTTTTATCTGCAGAGAGTCCCCGGCAGAAAATATCCTGTTTTGTTCTTCAGGTAATGTGCTGAGTAGCGCGGTTTCAGCAGATGAAAATCACAACCATTCAGCCCGGCGACAGTGTTAACAATTCTGTATTCCATAACGCCGGATAATTCAGACCTTCCGGACATGTACCACCTTGCCGGAAAACAGAGCAGTCGCTGATTCTCCGGCAGGAGAATCAAATCAGATAACCGGCACCAGATCACCGCAATCAGGTCGCAGATAAATAAATTCTTCCCCTGCAGATGTCCCGAAAAAACCCTGTAAGTCAAGGTAATAACGGCCGGGCTATCAAAAACCACAGCGGAGTCAGGAATTATAATCAGCGAGCCAGATAGTGAAATATTCTTAGCTCCGGAGAAGGCACGGACAACACTGCTGACGTTACATTTTCCCGAAATACATTTGATGATGATTTTTTTTAATGAAGAGTCTCCCCTTGCCGGAAAAAACTGTCTCTGAATATCATCTGGGCCGTCCATTGCATCTCCAAAACCGGTACATTCCGGGAAACAGGATTATCTGATAAAAACCGGACAAGTCTCTCCGTCACTTATCCGCGTCAGTATTTAGCACTATATTTTAAAAAAATAAAAGAGGAATAAACATTACATAATTAATTTATAAAAAATCACCATCGATGTCATTGTAATTTTCTTTTATTTGATATGACTATAGGAACTTTTTGTATCTTAATAAATACATCATTCTTACGCCTACAGAACTCAATAAATATAAATAATATTTTACTCTCTGACGACACCGGTTTTATCACACAGCTTTTTGCCAATTTATTTATAAGCATTTTATTTTTTATTCTAAGGATTGTACGATTTATTCCTCTGCCATAAATTTGTACAATAATCCCCCTGCGAAGCAGGATTGTGCATTTAATCACTCAGCACCGGGTGTAAAACGCCGTCAGTTATGGCTAAATACAAACATCTTTTTTCTTCGGGTTATATGCCATGTCTTTTGTACTGCATTTTATTTTAGCTGTTGCAGTAATTTTCTTACTTGCACTGTTAGTCAGCCATGATCGCCGGAAAATACGTATCCGTTATATTATCCAGTTGTTAGTGATTGAAGGGTTTATCGGCTGGTTCTTCCTGAACTCTACCGCAGGGCTGGAAGTGATCCGCGGGATTAGTGAACTTTTTAATACTTTGCTCTCGTATGCCGGTCAGGGGACCGATTTTGTGTTCGGAGGTATGAATAAACAGGGGCTGGCATTTGTTTTCCTCGAAGTCTTATGCCCGATAGTATTTATCTCTGCCCTGATAGGTATTCTTCAGCACTGGAAAATACTGCCATTACTGATCCGTGTCTTCGGCACCTTACTGGCAAAAATTAGCGGGATGGGTAAACTCGAATCATTTAACGCCGTCAGCAGCCTGGTGCTCGGCCAGTCAGAAAACTTCATCGCCTATAAAGGGATCCTCGGGGATTTATCATCACGCCGGTTATACACCATGGCTGCCATGGCGATGTCGACAGTCTCTCTGTCAATTGTCGGGGCTTATATGTCTATGGTGGAACCCCGCTATGTCGTGGCCGCATTATTACTGAATATGTTCAGCAGCTTTGTCATTCTTTCGTTAATCAATCCGACTGCCGGTGACGAACAACACCAGCAAGTATCACTGGAAAAATTGCACGAACAGCAGACTTTTTTCGAAATGCTCGGCGAGTATATTCTGGCCGGTTTCAAAGTCGCGATGATTATCGTCGCCATGCTGATAGGATTTATTGCACTGATTGCCGCGGTGAATGCCATATTCACGAGCCTTTTCGGCTATAGTTTTCAGCAACTGCTGGGCTATCTTTTTTATCCGTTTGCCTGGCTGATCGGTATTCCTGCCAGCGAAGCTCTGCAGGCCGGCAGTATCATGGCAACCAAGCTGGTTTCCAGTGAGTTTGTGGCAATGATTAATCTGCAAAAAATTGCGGCTGGATTTTCTCCACGCGGGCTGGGGATCCTATCCGTTTTCCTGGTGTCATTCTCTAACTTTGCCTCTATCGGAATAGTCGCTGGTACGATTAAAGGCCTGAATGAAAAACAGGGGAATATCGTCTCACGGTTTGGCTGGAAACTGGTTTACGGTTCGACACTGGTCAGCCTGCTTTCAGCGACATTTGCAGGACTGTTCCTGTAACCGGGGTGATGGCGAAGGTATAACCTTCGCCATCAATTCAGAAGTCAGCACAGACCTTATTATCAATCCGCATTACTGATTCCTGTTGAAAACGCTGTTTGTAGATTTGGCGTAATTGTTCAATATTCTGATCACTGGTTTTATCCGCTGTATGGATAAGCATCAGTGCTTTACTATTTTCCCGGGCCAGATGTCCGTCATCTCCCAACCACTGGCCTTTCGCGTCATAGACGGATAAACCATCTTTAAAACGCGGAGTAACATCTTTATCAATAAACAGCTGCCATTCACGGGCAGTAATATTAGCCCCATGTGGCCGGCTGAGACCAAACCATAATGTCGTCTGTACCTGCAAATTACCCTTCACACAAGGATTCTGAGCCGCTGCCGGCATTACCGTCGGCGGTAACGGCGCAGACTGTTCAACGACGGAATGTTGCTGACATCCGGCCAGAAGCCCCGCCAGCATTAATGGATAAATTATCTTTTTTTTCATGCTCTTTTTTCCGCTACATAATGGTCAGCAGTCATCTTAAAGGCTTTCATAAAAAACCGGTATGCTTATTGTCGGACGGAATATACGCTTATCCCTGTCCACCCCGTGGCACCGCCGTTATAATCGCCGTATCACTTATAAAATGAGTACCCGATATGATCCGCAGTATGACAGCCTATGCCCGCCACGATATAAAAGGTGACTGGGGCAGCGCCTCCTGGGAGCTGCGCTCGGTAAACCAGCGTTATCTTGAGACCTATATGCGTCTGCCTGAGCAATTTCGCAGCCTGGAACCAATGATCCGCGAACGTATCCGCCATCGCCTGACGCGTGGAAAAATAGAATGCACCTTACGTTTTGAAGCCAGCCAGGATGCTCAGTCGGAACTGATTCTGAATGAATCCCTGGCAAAACAGCTGATTCAGTCCGCAAACTGGGTAAAATTGCAGACAGATGAAGGCAGCATAAACCCGGTGGATATTTTGCGCTGGCCGGGAGTGATGGCTGCCGCAGAGCAGGATCTGGACAGTATCAACCAGCAACTGATGGCTTCCCTTGAACTGGCACTGGATGACTTTATTACCGCCCGTGAAACTGAAGGCCGCGCGTTACAGACAATGATTGAACATCGCCTGGAAGGTGTTTCCCGGCAGGTGGCCAGCGTTCGTCAGCATATGCCGGAAGTTTTACAATGGCAGCGTGAACGCCTGATCAGCAGGCTGGAAGACGCAGAGGTACAGCTGGACAGTAACCGGCTGGAACAGGAACTGGTCATGATGGCACAACGAATTGATGTGGCAGAAGAACTCGACCGGCTGGAGGCTCACGTTAAAGAAACCTACAATATTCTGAAGAAAAAAGAAGCCGTCGGCCGCCGTCTCGACTTTATGATGCAGGAATTTAACCGCGAATCGAATACCCTCGGCTCAAAGTCAATTAATGCCGATATCACCGCTTCCGCCATTGAACTGAAGGTACTGATAGAACAAATGCGCGAGCAGATTCAGAATATCGAGTAAAACTGTCCACGGACGCACATACCTGACTACTGGTTATAATCAATCAGCCCTGACAGGGGCTGATTGATCTTTTAGCCACGGATATCAGTGCGCCTGTTCCCAGTTATCACCGATACCAATTTCTACCTGTAATGGCACGTCCAGTGTCAGGCTGCTTTCCATAATATCCCTGATAGTGGCGCTGGCAGTTTCAAGTAATGAATCATCCACTTCAAACACCAGTTCATCGTGCACCTGCATAATCATCTTAATTTTTTGCGGGTCCTGACTACTGAGCCACTGATCGACGCCTATCATTGCCCGTTTGATAATATCTGCCGCCGTTCCCTGCATCGGGGCATTAATGGCTGCCCGTTCTGCTGCCTTACGGCGGATAGCATTCCCTGAGTTGATATCCGGAAGATATAAACGCCTCCCCTCCAGCGTTTCTACATAACCCTTTTCTGCAGCAGACTGACGGGTTGACTCCATATAGCGTAAGACGCCGGGATAGCGTTCAAAATACAAATCCATATATTTCTTTGCGTCACCCGGAGCAATATTCAATTGCCGGGACAGACCGAAAGAACTCATACCATAAATCAGACCGAAATTGATGGCTTTTGCACTGCGACGTTGTTCCGGGCTGACGTTATCTGCGGACGAACCAAAAACTTCCGCTGCCGTCGCTTTATGGATATCTTCACCCTGCGCAAAGGCATTCAGTAAGCCGGCATCCTGAGACAGATGCGCCATAATACGTAATTCGATCTGTGAATAGTCTGCCGCCAGAATCCGCTTTCCTGCAGGCGCAATAAAGGCATGGCGGATCCGCCGCCCTTCTTCATTACGCACCGGGATGTTTTGCAGGTTAGGGTCAGTCGATGACAAACGGCCGGTTGCTGTCACAGCCTGATGATAAGACGTATGCACGCGTCCGGTTCGCGGATTAATCATCAGCGGCAGCTTATCGGTATAAGTTGTCTTCAGTTTAGATAAGCCACGGTGCTCAAGTATGATTTTCGGTAACGGATGATCCAGTGCCAGCTCAGCCAGAACTTCTTCGCTGGTGGATGGTGCTCCACCCGGTGTTTTCTTCGTCGGTTTGATACCCTGCTTTTCAAATAAAATGGTCTGGAGCTGCTTCGGAGAAGAGAGATTAAATGCTTCCCCGGCGAGTTCGTGTGCTTTTTGCTCCAGTTCATTCAGCCGGATAGTCAGCTGCTGAGAATGAGCAGCCAGCATGGCTGGGTCAATTAAAACGCCGTTGCGCTCAACACGGGAAAGCACCGGCACCAGCGGAATCTCAATGTCACGAAAAACGTTCAGTGGCCCGGCTTCTTTTTCCAGCAATGGCCAGAATTTCAGATGCAATTGAAGAGTGACATCGGCATCTTCGGCCGCATACGGGCTGGCCTGCTCAAGGGCTATCTGGTTAAAAGTCAGTTGTTTCTTACCTTTCCCCGCAATATCTTCAAAGGTAATGGTTTTATGATTCAGCCAGCGTTGCGCCAGGCTATCCATATCATGTTTACCGGCGACACTGTTAAGCATATAAGATTCCAGCATCGTGTCGAAACGGATCCCGCGCAGTTCAATACCATAGTTTTGCAGAACACCACGGTCGTACTTCAGGTTTTGTCCGACTTTACTGCGGCTTTCGTCTTCCAGTAATCCTTTCAGAGACTGCAGAACCGCCTGTCTGTCGAGTTGTTGCGGGGCATCAAGATAGTCATGACCAACCGGTAAATAGGCCGCTTCTCCGGGAGCAACCGCAAAAGAGAGACCAACAATAGTTGCTGACAGGGTGTCCAGTGAATCAGTTTCCAGATCAAAGGCAAAAACCTCACTGGCAGTCAGTTTTTCCAGCCATAGTTCAAAAGTCTGCTGATCAAGAATAGTGACATAGTTATCGGCAGACAACACTGATTCAGCAGGGATATCGGGGTTTTTAACCGCCGGTGCCGCTGCTTTCTTCGCCGGTTTTTTATCATCTAACCAACGGTCCTGCTCAATATCCGTCATCCAGCGTTTAAATTCATAATGCGTGAATAAGGAGAGTAACGTACTGTTATCCGGTGGATTAACCTGCAGCTGGTCGTATTGCTGGTCCAGTTCAACATCCGTTTTAATGGTCGCCAATTGATAAGACAGGAAAGCCAGCTGTTTATTTTTAGCGAGTTTATCCGCCATGGTTTTAGCACCACGGAAGGATAACGTCGCCACTTTATCCAGATTATCGTAAATAGTGGCCATGCTCCCCAGCCCTTGCAGCAATGCCTGAGCTGTTTTTTCGCCCACACCGGGAACGCCGGGAATATTGTCAGATGAATCACCCATCAGCGCCAGATAATCAATAATCAGATCCGGCGGAATACCATATTTATCCGCAACGTCTTCAGGACCGAGAATAGCGTTGTTCATGGTGTTAATCAGAGTGATATTCGGCGTTACCAGCTGAGCCATATCTTTATCACCGGTACTGATCAAAACCGGACGGCCTTGTTTGTCAGCCTCTCTGGCCAGAGTACCAATGACGTCGTCAGCTTCAACGCCGGAGATCACCAGGACCGGCCAGCCCATTGCTTTAACCATCTGGTGCAAGGGTTCTATTTGTGCACGCAAATCATCAGGCATTGGCGGGCGATGAGATTTATAGTCTTCGAACAGCTCATCACGAAACGTTTTACCTTTGGCATCAAATACCACTGCAGCATGACTCGGTTTGTACTGAAGTAACAGGCTTTTCAGCATGTTCAGAACGCCATACATCGCCCCTGTCGGTTCACCGGCACTGTTTGTCAGTGGGGGAAATGCGTGATACGCACGGTAGAGATAAGAGGATCCATCTACCAGAATCAGGGGGTTTTCTGCAATTTGTGCCATAAGCTGTTATTTCTTCTGTTGCTGTTGGTAATAACTAAGGATGCCACATCACTGACAGAATGTTGAATGGAAGCGCACTCCGGCACTAAAAAAAGCCAGCGCGGGGCAGAGATCTGAATGATCTCCCTGTGGATAAGTTTGTGTGTAAATTTATGGTCAGATCTTAAAATTTAACAACACGCTGTTGCAGTGCCATCTAACTCATTATTAATAAATAAAATATTCAGTGTTATTAAAGATCAAAACTGTTGGTGTGTTTTTTATCTTTTGTGGATATTCGTTATCAGGATCACTTTTCGTCACGAGCAATGACCATAAAAAAAGCGCCGCAATAACGGCGCTTTATCACACTAGCAATGGTTATTTAGCAACCAGATATTTAACCACATTGACATAGTCAGCCACGAAATTATTCATTGAGCTGGTATCAAGTCCGGCATTATTCACCTGATATTTACCATTAACAAAAACTGAAGGCACTCCAGTGATATTAAAATCTGCGGCAGCTTTTTGCTGCTGACTGACCAGTGCTTTCACCGCAAAGCTGTTCCATGCAGCATCATATTCTTCAGAAGAGATCCCTGCCGCTTTAATAAACGCCGCTTTCAGAGATGCCGGATCAGTAATTGTCTGAGATTTCTGAATGCCGTCAAAGATAGGGTCAACGACTTTACCTTCCACGCCTAACGCCATAGCAACTGCCCATGCCTGGGTAACAACCGGAGCAAAATCGCCACCCAGGAAATCAACGTGGTAACGGGTCAGTTTAACATCTTTTGGCAGGCCCTGTTCCAGTGCCTGGTTAATCCGGTAAGTGCGTTCAAAATCGTAGCAATGAGGGCAAAAGAATGAGAAAAATTCAACTACTTTCGGGGCACCCGGAACGGCTTTATCCAGGGTGGTATACTGTTGTCCGTCAGAGAAGGTTGCTGCAGAAACACTGAATGCCAGCATAATGCCAGCAAATGCGAGCCAGATCTTTTTCATCATTTAAACTACTCCAGGTAATATCAATTAAAATTGAGGAGCTAAGGGCTGAAAAGGCTGATGCAGCATTTTTTCCTGTTGGGAAAAAATAGCAACCTGCCGACGCCAAAAATCCTCATCCGTTATCCAGGAAAAGGCTACCGGAAACGCAGGGTCCTGCCAGCGTTTCAGAATCCAGGACAGATAATAAACCATGCGCATGGCACGTAAAGGTTCAATCAGTATCAATTCGTTAACATCAAAATCACTAAACTCTGAATAGGCCTCCAGCAGAATATCCCACTGAATGCGCTGTTCCTGAGCATCACCGTTAACCAGCATCCAGAGATCCTGTACAGCGGGGCCATTGCGCGCATCGTCCAGATCAACAAATAATGGCCCGTCACGCCAGAGGATGTTTCCGGGATGACAATCGCCGTGTAACCGCAGAGGTTTCCAGTCGCTATGCCAGTATTGCTGTAAGGCCACGCCCAGTTTATCGACTGCCGACAGTAAATCATCTTTTACCGCCGATGGAATTAAAGGCGTTGCCGCCAGTATTTCTCGTGGTCCGGTAAAATATTCATCCAGCCCGATAACCGGCCGGTGATGAAACAGAGCCTTTGTGCTGCTTTGGTGAAAACGACCCAGGCAACGCCCTGCAGCTTCAAGCTGATCATAGTTATCAGTTTCGTATTGTCTGCCCCCCACGCTCGGAAAAACAGCAAACCAGAAACCATGTGACTGATGCAGCGTACTCTCCTGTAAGGTGAGCGGAGCTGCGACCGGAACATCATCATCTGCCAGCTCAATAGCAAACTGGTGCTCTTCCAGCAGTTGCTGTTCAGACCAGCGCTGAGGACGATAAAATTTAGCCACATAACGACGCTTATCTTCGTCACTGAACTGCCAGACCCGGTTTTCGTAACTATTCAGCGCCGTAAGCCCGGAGTCAACACGAATACCGGTATCCCATAGCACATCCAGTATTTTCTCCGGATCGAGAGTTTTGAAATTAAAAGCCGCTTCGCTCATAGATAGCCATATCGTTGTTTTCAGTCCGGGCCAAGGATAACACCATCCGCCGATATTAGTCTTTAATTACCCCGCGGGCGCGCAGAATCGCTGTTTTAAAATCATCTTCATAATCTTTCTTCAGCCCCGGGATCGCTGACTGTTTATCCGACTCCCGCAATTTCAAATGGTAGATCAGCACATCATCCGGCAGCGATGCCAGCTCACCGCTGTAGCCTGATGCCTGTGCCAGTTGCTGTAAAAATTGCAGCAGATTAAGATCAGGAGCTTGTTTCCAGGCTGGTAACAATAACTCCAGCACTTCGGTCAGACGTTTATCATTCATCCGTTATTCCCCGGTATGGTTATAATTGTCCCTTAAATTAACAGGGTTATGACCACAATAAAAGCGAGGTTATATGAAGGATATCACAGGCATTATTCTTGCCGGGGGTGCCGCAAGGCGTATGGCAGGGAAAGATAAAGGTCTGGTGACTTTCAGAGAACAGCCGCTTTTTTTGCATGTCGCAGAGCGATTTTCCCCTCAGGTCAGCAGCCTTATGATCAGTGCTAATCGTCATCGGGAAATCTATCAGCAATACGGTTACCCGTGTATCCACGATAGCCTTGAAGGTTTTCAGGGACCTCTGGCCGGGATGCTCAGCGGACTGGAAGCGGCTGAAAGTGACTGGGTTGCCTTTACTCCTTGCGATTCTCCCTTTATTCCCCGTAATTTTGTCGATCAACTCTGGCAGAGCAAACGCGAGGCAGGAGCATGCTGGATCCGTTCATCTCAGCGTGATCATCCGGTATTTTGCCTGCTGCATCGTCAGTTAATCCCGGCATTACAGGACTATTTAGCCTGTGGCGAACGCCGGGTATTGATATTTTTAAGCCAGTATGGCCATCCGGTGCCGATGGATACGGCTGAATCCGCCTTTATTAATATCAACACCGTTCAGGAACTCAGTGAATACGAGGCACAACCATGACAGTACCGATACTGGGAATCGTAGCAGCCAGCGGGACGGGTAAAACCACCTTATTAAAACAGCTTATTCCTGTTTTAAAACAGCAAGGTATTAATCCGGGGCTGATTAAGCATACCCATCACCAGATGGATATTGATATCCCCGGTAAAGACAGCTATGAACTGCGTAAAGCAGGCGCTGACCAGGTAATTGTTGCCAGCCGGCAGCGCTGGGCACTGATCCATGAAACTCCTGATAACCGGCAACCGGATTTACAGTTACTGGCATCACGTATGTCACAACAGACGCTGGATATAATCCTGGTCGAAGGATTTAAACAGGAATCCGTGCCTAAAATTATGCTATACCGACACGGATGCGGGAAATATCCGTTTTTAGCCGATGATGATCAGATTATTGCTATCGCCAGTGATCTGCAGCTGGCAGGAACTGACGTCCCCTGTCTGAATATTAATAATCCGGCAGAAATCGCCGGTTTCATCAGACAATGGTTATCCGGTAAGTAATGCCCATTACCGTCTTTTTCTGACGGGACATAACCGGTGAGCGGGTTGAATATTCGTCAGAACAGGGATTCAGGTATGTTAACCTGCTGACAGTGAATAATATCGGGGATACTACGGATCTGGCGGTGAAGGCAACACCGGTTTTACGGCCCTGAAATGCAAAAAGGCCATCCGTCAGGATGGCCTTTTTGTCTTATTGGATGCCTGGCAGTTCCCTACTCTCGCATGGGGAGA